>QHUV01000070.1 GCA_003222065.1 Gemmatimonadota bacterium
GTTCACTCGAGCCAGTATACAGGTGGCGAGATCCGCGGCCAGATAGTGAAGCAATAACGCACCAGAACAGAAAAAGGGCCGCGGCATGCGCCGCGGCCCTTTTTCCTTGTTCCGACGGTGGCCGACCTACTGCTCCGCCACGCGGTTTGCGCTCTTCCGCGAATAGCGATCGAACCAGCTTTCCAAGTACAATTGGGTCCGTAAATAATTCGATGGTCGCGAGCTCGTGCCATGCCACTCGTCGTTGAATCGGATCATCGCCGTTGGCACCTTGCGGAGCTTGAGGGCGCGATAGAACTCCTCCGTCTGCGAGATCGGCGTTCGCAGATCGTTCACGCCGGTCATCAATAACGTCGGCGTCGTGACGTTCCCGACATACATTAACGGGCTCCGCTTCAGATGCTCGGCGGGATCCTCCCATGGTAGTTTCGCAAAGTTGTAATACCACGACGCTCCGTCGGTGATGCCGACGAAGCTCACCCAGTCGATCACTGGGCACAGCGAAGCCGCGGCCGCGAAGCGATTCGTGTGGCCCACGGTCCACGCGGTGAGCACGCCGCCCCCCGAGCAGCCGTAGACGAACATGTTGTTGGCATCGACGTAGCCGCGGCCGATCACCGTGTCGACGGCGGCCATTAAGTCATCGAAGTCCTTACCCGGATACGCATTCTTGATCGCGTTGCCAAACGCACTTCCGTAGCCGGTCGAGCCGCGCGGATTCGTGTAGAGCACGACGTATCCGTCCGCTGCTTGCTGCTGCCGCCCGAAGTTGAACGCGACGTTGTACATCGAGTGCGGTCCGCCATGGATCTCGAGGATGAGCGGATACTTCTTCGCCGGATCGAAATCCGGCGGCTTCACGACCCAGCCTTGCACCTTGAGGCCGTCTCGCGTCGACACCCAGATCTCGTCCTGCGCGCCGATCTTCTTGCCGAAGAGCACGTCGTCATTCACGCTCGTGAGCTGACGAGCACTCGCCGGCTGTTTCAGATCGAACGTCACGACGTCGTTAGGCTTGCTCGCCGTTGCGGAAATGCCGACGGCCAAGCCGCGCGCATCGATGTCGCTCACGCTGAGTACCTGATTCCCCTTCGTCACCGGCCGCACGTCGCCCTTCAGCGTCGCCACGTAGAGGTTGCGGGATCCCTCATTCTCGGCGTTGAAGTAGACGCCGCTACCGTCTCTCGCCCACATGAGTCCTGACGGAGAGCGGTCGAGCGTTCCCGAGATCACGCGCGGGTTGCTGCCGTCGGCATTCATCACGTAAAGCTTCGAATCGACCCACGTGTCGCTCGTCGAATCGAAACCGGCGTAGGCGATCTCCGGTCGTTATCTGGCGCGGCGTGCCGCCGCCGTCCGACGACAGGACGAAGATGTGCGTGCTGCCATCCTCGACGTAGCCTTGTCGATCGCGGCGGTAATTCAGCTTCTGTACGATACGCGGTGGCTCGACCCACTTTGCTCCCTTCGGTGGCGTGGGCATCGCGATGCGCCAATCGTCACGCGCCGGTACGAGCATCGTAAAAGCGAGCCACTTGCCGTCGGGCGACCACTCCAGACCGGACGGATTCTCGGTGAGATGCGTTAGCTGAGAGACCGCGCCTTCGGCGTCCATCCAACGCACGAAGACTTGAGAGCCGTTAGGCTCACCGCGGGCGACGTATGCGATTCGCGACCCGTCCGGCGACCAGCGCGCATCCGAGCCATCGAGCAGGAACCGATTGTGCGAGCCGTCGACGCTCATCATCCAGAGCGACGACTTCCACTGATCGTTGACCTTGTCGATCCAGCGCCTCGTGTAGACTAACTGCTTGCCATCGGGAGAGAGCTGTGGGTCTTGAACGTCTTCCCAGTCGAGATACTGCTCGAGTCGCAGTGATGCCGGCGAACGTGATGCATGCTCGGCACCTTGCTGCTGCGCAATCCGCGTCGTCTGCTGAGACGAAGCGAGAAGGGGAATGACCGCAAGCGCCGAGAACACGAGTGGCGTCGCGAGTCGTCTACGCATGTCGTACTCCTATGCGGGGGCCCTTGAGTTGACACCGCTCGCCATCCGCGCGCAAGACCGGACGCGATTGTACAAAAAAGCCCGGCCGCGAAAGCGACCGGACCGCAGTCCCGGATCTCCCCTGCTTCTAGAAGATGTACACCTTCGTGCCCACCGGAACGTACGTGTACAGCCACTCGATGTCTTCGTCGCGCAGTCGAACGCAACCATGCGTCGCGGCAAAACCAATCGATTCTTTGTCAGGCGTCCCGTGGAGTAGATAGCCTTCACCAAGGTCCAATCGATATTTCCCCAGCTCGCCCTCGACGCGCCGGTTCTTCGTCCCCGTCGGAGGCACAAAAAGCGTGCTGTCGAACACGATGTGCTCGTCGACGGGCAAGTCATAGAAGTGTGCATCCTTTCCGACCACACCCACGATAGTGTCGCGAACAACCAGCGCACGGCCGTCTGATAGCTTGATCGGCTGGCCGCGCTCGATCTTGCGTAATTTCAGGCTGTACTCTGTCGCGACTTCAGCATAGAGCCAATCGGGCGGAATCCAGATCGGATCGGCTTCCTTGCGCAAGACACTGCGAATGCCGCGTGGTGTTCGGAAAGTCCACGTCCTCTTGCCGTATTTGAGAGACGTGCCTTTGGCCGTGGCAACAGGTGCACTGAGCACCGTGTCCTCGCCGACGATCGCCCACAGCCGCTTGTCCTGCAAGGAAACAATGAGACGAAAGCCTGGGCGGAAGCGCAGGACGGCAAAAACGCGAGGACGAATAGCGCGAGACGTTTCATGGATTCTTGCTGCGGTTTCGTGGTCGCCATAAGCCTCAAAGATAATCGTGCCGCCCCGCTCCGTGGCGGGGCAGCACGATGGTAAATACCCCTAGCCCCGCTCGCTTAGAACTGAATCCCGAGAATGATCGGGACGAACTTCGCCTCAGCGTACGGGAAACCAGTGACCGCGTCGGGCTTCACGCTCACATAACGTGATTCAACGAACAGGCCCGTCATGTGCCCGAAGTTGAAGTTGAAGCCCCCGCCCGCGTTCCAGCCCCACTTCCAACTCGCATTGCTGAACGTCCGTTGATTGGTCGGCGCGTTCGGATTGGTGAAGTCCTGATTGAAGCCCGTGAACTTGCTCGCCGTGGCGCCGCCGAGCACGTAGAACCGGCTCCACGTGCGGCCGAGCGGTACACGCAGCTTCAGATCCGCGTTGCCGGAGTAGACCGTTAGATCCGGTGCGCTGAAGGCCGCGTTGTAGTTCTTACCCGCCAACCGGTCGAATGAACCATCGACGCGAATACCAAACGGCGAATGGCTGATATCCCAGCCGATCGGCACGGTGACGTTCCACCCAGTGTTGTAACCGCCGGTGTTTGTCGCCGCGCTCTTCATGTCGCCCATTGGCAAGCTCGCGCCACCGGCGATGCCGATGTATGCGCCTCCTAGCCAACGACGCATCGAGATCCTCGCCGCTTCCGCACGAGCGATCGAGTCTGCTCGCGCGATGGAATCCTGCCGCGCCTTCTCGACGGCGGCGACGGAATCCTGACGACGACGCTCAGCTGCGGCGATCGAATCGCGCCGCATCTGCTCAACGCGGGCGATCGAATCCTGCCGCGCCCGCTCAACTGCTGCAATCGAATCCTGACGCGCACGCTCCGCCGCTGCGATCGAATCCTGATTGACCGCGGGCGTTGGTGCTGGTTGCGCCGCCACCTCTCCAGTAGAGGTGTTCCGATCTTTGCTGATCGGAATGCGCTGCGAGGAAGTAGTTCGACGCGCTGTCCGCGGTCGCGTCGTACGGGTGGTCCGGCGAGTCGAGTCCCGCTGCTGCGCCTGCGCAGTCGACACGCCTCCCAAGGTCAGGGCGATCGCGAGGCCGATCGCACAGCTACTCGAAAACCCAATTCGCATTTTCTCCTCCCACTGTGCCGCCCTCCGCGTTCAGCCCCCGCGGGCGACCTTGCGGGCGGAGCACCCGAACCGGCAGCGGATCCCTTCTTTTCGACTCGGAGGAGGTGGGGCTCACCCCCGGCGTCCCGCAGCATCGCGAGACATTTCCTTGCGACCTACTGCGTACTGCGGCCGCTCCAAATCGAAGCGAGTGGACCGCCGATGCCGGTCGCGCTCCGAGCGACGACCATCGTCGCGGCACTCGGGACAGAGGCATCCTGCGTGCCGTGGCGCCCCTGAATCCCTGACAGCTTTGAAGGAAAGTGAGCACAACCGATAGCTCGGCTCGTTACGTGATCTAAATCACGAGATTGTTGTGCTCGCCTTGCATGAACGAGTGTTCGCGACTCATCAGCCAGTGCCGCGCACTGCCTCGTCCATCGATAATCGGAAGGTGGCAATGCAGCCCGGTGCACTCTTTCGATTCTCCAATAAGAGCGCGCCACCATGTGCTTCCGCAATTTGGCGCGACAGAACGAGTCCAATTCCCGATCCTTGTGGCTTTGTGGTGAAGAACGGCACGAACAGGTTCGCGCTGCTCGGCAGTCCTGGACCTTCGTCTTCGATCATGATCGAAATTGTGCCGTTTTGGCGTGTCCATCGGATACAGACGTCACCGCCAGTCTCGAGCGACGCGTCGACGGCGTTGCGCAGAAGGTTTATAAGAAGCTGATCAAGCTGGTCGCCGTCGGCACGAATGGTCGTCTGCGGTCCGCCCTCTACACGTACCGGTAGTCGCGTCTCGAGCGCGGCGACGCGTCGCACCCAAGTGCCGACATCGAGCGGCACTCGCTGCGGCGCCGGCAAACGAGCGAGTCGTGCATACGCCGACATGAATCGGATCAGCGCTTCCGAACGGCCACCTATCACCGCCAGTCCTCGGCGGATGTCATCGTCGACATCGCCAGCGCGAGTCGGGCGATCGAGCAAGGTTTGCAGACTTCCGGCAATCGATTTGATCGGCGCCAGAGAGTTGTTGATCTCGTGGCTCAGTACGCGAACGAGCCGACGCCATGCTTGCAGCTCTTCTTCGCGCAGCGCTTTTGTGACGTCGGCGAGCACGAGCAGCGTATGTGGGCGTCCGTTCTGTCGAAACGATCCGCGTCGTACCTCCCAGCGACCGGCTGCGCCGGGGAATGTCACGTCCATGGTGCGGGGCGATTCACCGACGAGACAGTCGGCGAGTCCAACTTGCTCGGCGGTGCGTCCAAGCAATCGCTCCGCCACATGACCGAGAAGGCGTTCACCGGCGCTGTTCACGAGTCGCAAACGCTCATCGTCGTCGAACGCGAATACGGCAACGTCAATGTCGGCCATCACCGTTCGCAGCAGTGCGGTCGCCTCCATCGCGCCCAGCCGCTGCGTGCGCAGTGTTTCGCCGAGCAGATTCGCCTCGAGATATGCCAGTCCGAGCGCGTCCTCCCGTTCCGCACCGCGCGCCCGAATGGAGTAGTCACCCTCGCGCAATGCCGCGAGCATGTTCGACAACGTCTGCAACGGGCGGACGACACGTTCTCGCAGCACGAACGCCGTAATAAGCCACGAGCCGAGTACGACGAGGCCGAGCGTCCATTGCACTTTGGCGCTGTAATTGTCACGCCAAAGCAAGGCGAGCGACACGACGATGCCCGGCAATCCCGCAAGCAGCGCCAATTGCAGCACCCTCCGCTCGTGAGGCGCTAGCGGCTTCTCTCGTCGGTCGGCCATTCGAGAACGTAGAGGGTTGAGCGTGGAGCGTAAAATTCCCGTTGTCGTGAGCTTAACGCTCTGCGCTCGACGCACAACGCACAACGCTCTACGACTAGAGCTCGTACGTCGCGATCCTCCGATATAGCGCGCTGCGGGAAAGGCCGAGTGCTTGGGCGGCGCGGCTCACATTGCCATCGTAGCGACTCAACGCCTTTTGGATCAACAATCGCTCGACTTCTTCGAGCGTGAGGTCCTCGAGGCGTGGCGCGGCCGAACCTGTGCCGCGCAGCGCAAGATCATGCGCGCGCACCTGCTCCGACTGCGCGAGCAACACAGCTCGCTCGACGGCGTGATCGAGCTCGCGAATGTTGCCGGGCCAAGGGTGCTCGAGGAGCACCTTCATCGCGCCGGCGTCGAATCCCGCGAGCTGCTTCCGGTAGCGGGCGGCGTGCCGCCTCAAGAAGTGCATCGCCAGCGACGGAATATCCTCGCGCCGTTCGCGAAGCGCCGGCAATTGAAGCTCAATCGTGTTGATGCGAAAGAGAAGGTCCTCACGAAAGCGCCCCGCGGCCACCTCCTCATTCAAGCGCGCGTTCGTTGCCGAGATCACTCGGACGTCAACGTGGCGCGCCTTCGACGAGCCGACGCGCTCGACATCTCCCGTTTGCAACACGCGCAGCAGCTTGGCTTGCAGCGCAAGTGGAACGTTGCCGATCTCGTCGAGGAAGATCGTACCGGAATCGGATAGCTCGAATCGCCCCACGCGATCCATTTTCGCGTCCGTAAACGAGCCTTTGACGTGCCCGAAGAGCTCACTCTCGAAGAGGCCCTCGGAGAGCCCGCCCATGTTCACCGGAATGAACGGCTTTTGGGCCCGCGCCGACGAGGCGTGCAGCCACTGCGCGACCAGCTCCTTTCCGGTGCCGTGCTCGCCACTGATGAGCACATTCGCATCGGAAGGGCCGACGCGTTCCATCAGTTGCAAGACCGGCTTCATCTTCGGCGACTCGGCAATGAGACGTGGAAGATGATCGCGCCGGAGAAGGCGATTCTCGTTCTCCAGTCGCCGCGCCCGACGCAGCGCGCGACCCAGTTCGACCTGCGTGCCGAGAATCGTCATGAGTCGGGCATTGTCCCACGGCTTCTCGACATAGTCACGCGCACCGCGACGCATCGCTTCGACGGCGCCCTCCACACTCCCCCACGCGGTCATCACGATGATCGGAAGCTCGGGCTCGAGGCCGCCTAACTGCTGCAGGAGATCGAGTCCTTCTCTACCGGACGTGGTGTCGCGGGTGTAGTTCATGTCGAGCAGGAGCGCGTCGTAGTCGCGCTTCTCGAGTGCCGAGAGGACCGCGGACGGCGAGCCAGCGGTGTCGATGTCGTAGCCGTGCGTCTTGAGCAGCAAGCGCAAGGCCTCGACGACGTCGGTCTGGTCGTCGGCGACGAGGACGTGTGGTCGGGATCGAAGATCTGATGTTGACATGCGCTCCAGACGTTGATGATAAAGCGAAAGGGCGGAACGCACTTGCCGCTCCGCCCTTGCCAACTTTGCTCGTGAGATGGCTCAGCGAACCACCGCGCCCTCGCTGCCAGTGATCCAACCGTCTTTGAGCTCGACGATTCGATTGCCATAACGCGCGTTCTCTTCGGAGTGCGTCACCTGAATGATCGTCGTGCCTTCCGAATTCAGTCGCTTGAACAGCTCCATGATCTCACGGCCCTGGCTGGAATGCAGATTGCCCGTCGGCTCGTCCGCGAGAAGGAGCTTGGGCTTGGCAATAACGGCGCGCGCCACGCCGACGAGCTGCTGTTGCCCACCGGAGAGCTGGCGCGGGTAGAGGTCCTTCTTGCCGACCATGCCGAAGCGATCGAGCGTGTCGCCCACGATTGCCTCACGCTCCGATTTCTTCACGTTGCGGTATGAAAGTGGAATATCGAGGTTCTCGGCGACTGTGAGATCGTCGATCAGATGGTACTGCTGAAAGACGAATCCGATGTGCTCCTTGTTCAGGGCGACACGCTGCTTGTGTGGCATCGCGTGCACGGGATGGCCGACGAAGTAGAACTCGCCCGTCCACGCGCTGTCGAGCATGCCGAGGATGGAGAGCAGCGTCGACTTGCCAGCGCCCGAGGGCCCCATGACGGAGATGAACTCGCCGGGCTGGACGTCGACGGTGATGCGGCGCAGCACGTACATGCGGCCGGCGGGCGTCTCGAACACCTTCTCGAGATTCCGCATCGCGATGAGCGGGCCGGTGATCGGCGCCGGCTCGGTGGCGGCCAGTCGCGACTGCGTCGACGAAGAGAACAAACCCATTGAAGGCTCCAAGGAAACGGGAGACGGGGGCGGCGGCTACCCGCCTACGGAAAAGTAGCCGCGGTACCGTGCCTCGACAACGAACGGGGCGGGTGTTTAGCGACTGCTAAACACCCGCCCCTTCAGCACTGGCCTGTCAGGCGTGCGCCTGTCCTGGACGCGACTCCTCGACGACCCGGCCGTCGAACAGATGGACGGAACGGTCGGCGTGGGCCGCGTATCGGGGATCGTGCGTGACCATGCAAATCGTCGCTCCACCGCGATGCAGCTCGCGCAGCAACTCCATAACCGCTTCGCCGTTCGTCGAGTCGAGGTTTCCCGTCGGCTCGTCTGCGAGCAGGATGAGTGGATCCCCGGCAACCGCACGCGCAACGGCGACGCGCTGCTGCTGACCGCCGGAGAGCTGTGCGGGATAGTGCTTCATGCGATGGCTCATGCCGACGCGCTCGAGAGCGTCCTGCACGCGCTGCTTGCGCTCACTGGCCGACATGCCGCGGTAGGTAAGCGGGAGCTCGACGTTCTCATAGACGGTGAGATCGCCGATGAGGTTGAACGCTTGGAAGATGAAACCGATCTGACGGTTCCGGATCCGTGCGCGCTGCGATGGCGTCAGCTGCGCGACAGGCTCGCCAGCGAGGGTGTACTCCCCCTCTGTCGGCGTATCGAGCAGGCCGAGGATCGAGAGCAGCGTCGTCTTGCCGCAGCCCGATGGGCCGGCGATAGCCACGTATTCCCCGGGCTGCACCTCGAGATGGATGTCCTGGAGTGCGTGCGTCTCCACCTCATCCGTGAAGAAGATCTTCTTCAATCCGGCGAGCCGGATCAGCGGCTGGTTGCCGTCACCGGTCATTGTGCCGGAGGAAAGAGACGAGGGGGACTGCTTGGCTGCGGACTCGGGCATTGGGGCGAGGGGCTAGGGGTTAGGCCTAGGACGGGAGGGTTGGGGAGGGACGACTACTTGAGCCTAACGCGGGAAGTGTTGTCCCACGTCGACATATCTGAGATGATGACGCTGTCACCGACAGCGAGGCCGTTCACGACTTCGATCGTGTTCACTGACGCGCGCCCGAGCTTCACATTGGTGCGACTCGCATAGCCGCTACCCTTCTCGACGCGGAACAATCCGACCGTGCTCTCGGCTTGCCCGTAGGCGGGGCGACCCACGTACAGCACATCCTTCAAGCGATCGATCTCGATTGTCCCGTCGACGCTGAGATCTGAGCGCGCGCCGTTGGGCAATGCGCCATCGAGAGCAACTTCGACGGTCACGGTGCCAGCCTGCGACGAGGGGTCGGTCCGCATCACGTGCCCCTCAATGATGCCGTTGTTATGCAGGTCGATCGTCGCGCGCTGACCTGGCACGACGTCCTTCGCCTGCGTCTCGGGCACGCGCAAGACGGCTTTGAGCCGCCCGGGCTGGGCGACGCGCGCGAGCTCGATACCCGAGTTTACCCACTGACCAAGCTCGAGTTGCGGGTTGCCGAGCGTCAACAGCTGTCCGGACTCACCAGCGGTCACGCGCATCGATGCGACGCGATTACGCTGCTCTTGCAAAATCTGCTTGAGGCCGTTGATCTGGTCCTGCTGCAGATCGAGCTGCTGTTTCTGCGAAGCCTGCAGGTCGGTGTAGCGCTGCCGCTCGAGGTCGAGACGGCGCTTCAATTCGCTGACGAGGTCATGTGCGGCGGCGACTTCGTTTGGCGATGAGAGTTTCTTCTTATTGAGCGAATCGACCACGGTGGCGTCGCGCTCTGCCTTCTGGTACTGCGTGACGAGCTGCGCAACGGCGCCCTCTTGGGTCATGAGCCCCTGCTGAAGCGACGTCTTCAGTTGAGCAAGCGCAGCATAAGATTGCATGAGCTGCTGTTGGTACTGCAGCGTCTGAAGATCCAGATCCGGATTACTCAGCGTGAGGATGGTCGAGATCGGCGTCACCGTCTCGCCGGGGCGAACGGGAAGCGTCTCGACGCGTCCGCTTGTGGTCGCAACGATGATGCGGATGTGCTCGGGAACGAGTGTCCCGGGAGCGCTGACCGAACGCACCATCTCACCCCTCTTCACCGTATCGATCCAAAGCGTCGCGCGCTCGACCGGCGGTGCGGCCGGCTTGAGCCGGCTGATAAACGAAGAAATGACGAGCACGCCGACGAGAGCAACGCCACCGGCGATGTACTTCTTCGTCTTTTTGGGTGGCTCGCGCTTGATATCCAACGGAGGCCTCTAAAGCTGGGATGCGAAACGTGTGGGCATGAAGCCAACGTAGCGTAAGGGAAGGAGCGTGCCGACTTCGAGAGGTGCCTAACTTCTTGCGCGGCACTGCCTTTTCGAGATCGCAAGCAACCTCTCCGCGCTCGTTCTGGCCGGGTGTGGGATTCAACGTCCCACAATCGAACAGCGAACCTTGCTACTGCCGCCACGGCCTCGCGACGCCTTGCCATCCCAGGGCCTCTGTTTGACAATCGGAACACGCAATAGGTTGTGGGGGCGCGTTTGAGGTTTGCCTCGGCGCGAGATGCCTTTCGGACAATTGACAATTTGGGTTTCAAGGGGAGGGTTCCGCCGATGGCATTCCTCCGCACTCTGGTGAGGTCGGTCGCGTTCGTTGGGCTCGGCGCCGCATGGCTGCAGGCGCAGACTACGCACGCTCGTGTTCTTGTCGCGCCGCAAGGGCAGCCGCGCATCGCGGCAATCGCTCCCCCGCCGTCGCCCCCCCGGCCGTCGTCATTCGAGGAGACCGTCTTCGTATCGAATGACGTGTTCGTCTTACCAGACGGTCGCGTGTTCATCGACCTCGGCAATAGCTACGAGCAGGTTGCCCGCATCTGCTCTTATGCGTATGGCTACGGGTGCCGGCGATATCCGATCTCCGCGCAGACTCTGATTTTCCCATCGTACGGAGAGCCGACGTACGCGCCGCCGGTATACGGCGCGGAGGCGTATCCCATATTCGCGTACCCGCCCGGTGGATACATCAGCTATGCGCCAGCACCCTATTACGTCGGGTGTCCTCCAGGCTACTTATCGACGGGCAGCTACCCTCCGTGCATCGATCCGTACTACGCGCCGGTAAGGTCGCCGGCCGTTCCCACCCTGCGTGCGCTGCATGCTGCGCCGCCGCGGGCGACGGCGACAACGCTTCGCGCCGTGCGGAAATAGGAGAGGGGGCCGCCCACGGCACATGCCGCGGGCGCCTACACGCTTTGGGCGAAGAAAGCCGCAAGCATGCTCCGCGCGGAGTTTCGCCAGAGCAGTGCTCCGGACTCGCTCCTCGCGCCCCTCAAGCCGCTCTTTGCCGACGCCGACGTCATTTTGATCAACGTCGAGGGCGCGATCGGCACGGGCTACGCGGCACGCAAGTGCGCCAAGAACGCGCTGAATTGCTTCGCGTTTCGACAGCCGGTTTCTACGGCGCGCGCACTCCGCCGGCTCGCTGACACGGCGACGGTCGTGGGCAATGTCGCGAACAACCACTCGCGCGACGCCGGTGACGACGGCTTCGCGACGTCGCTGGCGCATTTGACCCGGGCGGGGGTGCTCATCACCGGAGCCGACACGCTTGCGACGCCCGTGGTGACGCGCCGCGGAGACACGATCGCCGTCCTTGGTTTTTATACGTCGAGCGACAGTCCGGACGCGCGCGATCTCGATGCAGTGCGGCGGCATGTGCAGCGCGCCGTCGATCGCTGGGGCACGGTGATCGTCACGGTGCATCTGGGGGCCGAGGGGCCGACCGCGCAACGGACGCGGGACTCAACCGAACTCTTTCTCGGAACGATCGATCGCGGGAATCCCGTCGCTTTCGCCGACGCGGCACTCGAGAGCGGCGCAACGATGGTGATCGGGCACGGTCCGCACGTGCTTCGCGCCGCGGAGTGGCGTGGCGATCGATTGGTCTTGTATTCGTTAGGCAACCTGCTGACCTACGGCCCCTTCCGACTCGCGGAGCCGATGAATCGGGGCGCGGTCGCCTGCGCCGAAATCGATTCCGTGCGCCACGTCCGCGCGGCCTGGCTCCGACCGACAATGCAGTTAGCGCCGGGGGTGGTTCGGGTCGACACCACCGGGCGGGCGGCGTCTCTCGTCGATTCGCTGAGCGCGCTCGATTTTCCCGTCACGGGTGCGTCGATCGGTCCGGACGGCGTGTTGCGGCGGCGGGTCGTCGCCGACTCGATACTGATACCGCCGCCTTCCGCGGTCCGGACAGGCGTCGAACGGCGACGAAGGGGAGCTACCGCTCTGGCGTCGCGAGAAATCCGATGGTCGGTACCGCGTCGGCCAACATCGGAACGCGTGCCACGCCGCGCCAGATCTTGATCTTCGGCGCCGGCGCCCGGTTTAGCGGACTCTCAATGACGTGACCGGCGACGCTGCTCGCGTGCACGAAATGCCCATCGCCGACGTAGATCCCGATGTGACTGATCGCTGCTTTGTCGGCGGATGCAAAGGTCAGCAGGTCGCCGGGACGAAGGAGCGCGGTGTCGCGATCGACCGCCAGCCCCGCCGCTGCTTGCGCTCGCGCCGTTCGCGGAAGAACCAACTCGAAACGCGCCATCACATACTGAACCAGACCGCTACAATCGAACCCGCGTTTCGGTGTGGCCCCGCCGTGACGGTAGCGTGTACCGATCTGCGCACGGGCAAGTGCGACGATGGAATCCCTGAGTGATGATGCGGAGGCGCTCATGCCGGCGAGCACCGGTATCGGTGCCTGTGCCGCCGCAACGGCTGGCGCAGCGGCGCATATCAGCGCAACGAACATCGCGGTTCGACGACGAGACTGTCGAAACGAAATGCGGCGCACTCTATCGTCGTGCATGCGTCACCTCGAGCGTGGACCGGCGCTTCGCTGAAAGACGACTCACCTGGGACCGTGAAACTGGGAGGGCCCAAGCTGCCGACAGCGAGCTCAACTGGCTGTGACCGGTCGCACAAAGCGCCCGGGTGCTGCTAGTTCATCTGCAACGCCTCGGTGCTACAACTCCGTATGCGTCAATGCCTTACGTCGGGCGCCGTCTCAACGAATACCAAGAATCTTGTGCGTCTGGAGGCTGAGCCGCCAGCGCGGGTGCTCCTTACAGTATCGTACAGCCGCGCGAGTATTGTCAGCCAGCGCGGGACCATCCATAGGCTGCAGGAAAAAGTGGTCGAACGCCAGACCTTCGAAACTCTCTGGCTCGGCCCCTTCCTGTGGATAGACAAGCTTCAACTCATTTCCGTTGCTAAGCACCAAATTGGCGCGTGCCTTCGGACTGACACAGATCCAATCGATGCCTCGCGGTGGAAGCCTCGTGCCGTTGGTCTCGATGGCGACCTGGAAGCCGCGCTCGTGGAGTGACCCGATCAAATGTTCATCGACCTGCAGCAAAGGCTCTCCGCCGGTGCAGACGACGAAGCGGCTCGTCTCGTCGCTCTCCGTTGGCCAACGGCTCGCGATGACGTCGGCCAACTCGTCGGGGCTGGCAAAACGTCCGCCGTCCGACGCCACGCCGACGAAGTCCGTGTCGCAGAACGAGCACACTGCCGCCGCGCGATCCTCCTCGCGACCCGTCCAGAGATTGCAGCCGGAAAAGCGACAGAACACCGCCGCCCGCCCCGTATGAAATCCTTCGCCCTGCAAGGTGAAGAAGATTTCCTTTACGGTGTAGTTAGGCATATGGCGCCGGATCCGATGCTCCAGCGGCAGCGAACGCGTCCAGCCGCAGCCGACACGCGTCACATCGTCCGCAGCCCGCCCCGGAAGGCGTAGGATCATAACAACTGGACGTCATGCCGTAGTCTACTCCGAGGCGCATACCGAGCTCGATGATCTGGCGCTTCGTGAGATCGATGAGGGGCGCGCGAATGCGCACGGGAAGCGTGCCCTCGACGGCGCCCCGTGTCGCGAGGTTCGCCATGCGCTGGTAGGCGGCGATGTACTCGGGCCGGCAGTCGGGGTAACCCGAATAATCGATGGCGTTCACGCCGATAAAAATGTCACTTGCGTCGAGTACCTCGGCCCAGGCGAGCGCAAACGACAAGAAGATGGTGTTTCGCGCCGGGACGTACGTGATGGGGATGCCGCGACTGATGTCGTCGCGCGGCCGATCCTTGGGGATTGCGGCGTCG
>QHUV01000677.1 GCA_003222065.1 Gemmatimonadota bacterium
GGGGCGACACGGCGCGCTTCGCTTTGCGGGCGCAGGCGGCGAAGACGGTGGAGCTCATGGGGAGCTTTCTCGCCAAGCCCGTTGTCGCGACGCGCAACGGCGATACCTGGACGGTGGAGCTTCCCCTCCCCGAAGGGCGCTACGTGTGGCTCTGGCGCGTGGACGGCGCGACACCACCCGACGACGTGGCCGTCGCCGATGCTCGGCGTGCCCCAGGGGATCTCGAAGCCCGCGCTGGGGTTCTCACCGTCCAGCCCGTTAGGCATCTTCCGAGCGCAGACGTGCGATAGCGAATCGTCGATTCACATTTACCAACCCGATCATGGCCGACATCACACACCAACCATCCACTCGTGGCTTCGCGTCGCGAGCCTACGTCGTCGCCGCGACGCTCTCCGGCGTCCTCGGCATGGCCGCCTTCGCGCGGGCCGTACAGAAGCCGAAATTCGACGAGATCGACGTGCAGCGGATCAACATCATCGCGCCTAACGGTACGCCGCGCCTCGTGATCTCGAACGCCGAGCGGGCACCGGACGTGATCATCAACGGCAAGACATATCACCGATCCGGGAGTAATGAAGCGGGGATGATCTTCTACAACGAGGAGGGTAGCGAGAACGGCGGCATGGGCTTCAGCGGCCACACACGCGATGGACACGTGGCGGCCAACGCGGGATTCATGTTCGATCAGTATGGCCAGGATCAGACGGTGGGGCTCACGTACGACGAGCAGGATGGGCGCCGCTCGGCCGGGCTACGCGTGTGGGATCGGCCAAATCAATCCGTGACCTTGCTGGCCGACATGGTGGAGCCGATCAAGCTGATGCCCAACGGCCCCGAGAAGACGCGTCGTATGGCTGCGGTGCGCGATAGCGCGACAAAACTCGGCTTGGGTGGGGCGCAGCGCGTCTTCGTCGGCAAGCAAAGCGACAAGACGGCGACGGTGATTCTCGCCGACGCGCAGTCTCGCCCGAGATTGCGCCTCGTCGTCGATTCGGCCGGCGTCGCCCGCATAGAGTTTCTCGACGACGGCGGCCACGTCATGCGCACTCTCACGGGATCCGACGCGCGGTGACCGGTCCCGACACCACACACTTGGAGACATCAATGGATACGCAGCTCCGGCGGGATGTCCGATGGTTGAAGATCTATGCGCTCTGCTCGACAGCGGCGTTTGCGGTGCTGGCGCTGTCGGCGTTTCAGAAGCCGAACCAGTCAAAGAAAACGAAGTTCGGTGAGATTGACGTCGAGCGGATCAATGTGGTCGAGAAGGACGGGAAGCTGCGGTTAGTGATCTCGAATCGTGACCGGTCGCCGGGGCCGATCGCGTACGGCAAGCCGTTCGGTTATGCGG
The DNA here is from genome assembly GCA_003222065.1 of Gemmatimonadota bacterium. Classification (GTDB taxonomy): domain Bacteria; phylum Gemmatimonadota; class Gemmatimonadetes; order Gemmatimonadales; family Gemmatimonadaceae; genus AG2. Next base: position 1,355 of record QHUV01000677.1, read on the forward strand.
GTGGATCGCGGCCGGGGATGATCTTCTTCAACGATGAAGGCTCCGAGAACGGTGGGTTGACGTTCGACGGCAAGCGCCAGCCAAATGGGAAGTATTCCTCCACGGTGCACATGTCGTTCGACCAGTACAACGAGGATCAGGTCATCGTCCTACAGTACGCCGACGAGAATGGCCACCAGCGCAAGGGGCTGCAGATTTCCGATCGTGCCGACGTTCCGATCCTCGAGGTCGTGAAACTGCAGGACTCGATCCAGAAGATGGCCGCGGGCCCGGAGAAGGATGCGGCCATGAAGCGCTTCAAACCTTAAGTGGCTAAATCCTGACAGCAACAGAGCCCCGACGAGACCAACTCAGTAGATCCAGTCCGCCGGCTCTCCCGCGGGTACGTTAGTCCTCACGTGTGCGCCGGCGCGACGAACGAAGCCGGCCCACGTCCAGGCGTGCCATGAGTGTCCTTTCATCGGGCGGCCGAAGGTGAACTCGGCCTCGTAATGCGGATTCGCGGACGACTTGAGCATCTCCTGAAAATCGTAAACGGCGAGATTGAGATAGAAATCGTCCATGTCCCCGGCGAAGAAATGGAGCTTGCCGACGAGCTTCGGGCCGATCGTCGACCAATTCCGCTGCGCATACTCGCGCAGATCAAAGCCGTGGTCGCGCATGTAATTGGCGACGTCGTGGTCGATCTTCCCGGTGAGCTTGTCCCAGAGCGGACGTGGATAGCCGTCGTCGCCGATTGGGCCGTACACGGCTTCCCAGGCCTCGAGCTGATACGATGAGCGACCGTGAGTGCCGAGCACCGCCTCGAAGCGGCTCAGCTGACGCGTCGTCCAAAGCACCTGGCCCTGCGTGGTGCGCCGAAACGGACGCTCGGCGGACATGAATTGCCCGAACGGAATTGTGAACGCATTCGAGTCGGCATAGATGTTCGTTTGCTGATAGTGCCGGAAGTCGATGGGATCGGGCTGGAGCACCCAGGCGCCGCCGAAGAAGTCGGGATGTTGTAGCATCATCGCCAGCGTCTGCCATCCGCTCGTCGACGCGCCCTCGAGGATGCGGCCATAGGGCTTGCGAATGATGCGGAATTTCTGCTCGAGCGCCGGCATGACCTCGTCGACAATTGCGTCACCGTATGGCCCATTGTTCGCCGAGTTTACCGAATACGAATCCGGGAAATACGGCGTTTGCTGTTCGAGGCTGATGGCGATGACGCGCGGCATCGAGTCGGTGATCCACTCCTTGTAGAAGTCGTAGCCGCACTCCGTGCCGGTGACGGGATTGATCGTGCCGCAGGTCCGTCCGGCAGTCGTCGTGAACTGAAAGGGCGTACCGTGACCGAGCGTGTAGATGCTCGGGTAGGATGTCGCCGGATGCTCGGCGTAGCCCTTGGGGAGCAGCGCCGTCGCGTAGATGTAGATCGGTCGTCCCCAGAACTGCGTGAGCTTCTGACTCTGGATGCGCACGTGCTTGACCCATTCGGTATCCTCGTCAGACGGTTGCGCGGCGATGACGTGGGTGACGTCGACCTTGACCGTGCCGCCGTCGCCGATGTGAATGCGTTGCACGTCGCTGTAGAGATTCCCTCCTGCTATCTGAAAGGTCTCGATGTGACCGTCGTTCATGTGCACCCAGATGGTGTGGCCGTCGCCGCGATGCACCTGGGTGTAGACGTCAATTACCGCCTGCACGTAGTAGTCGCCAGCCGGTAGCTCGGCGAGGGACATCGGGTAGCCAACCGCGCCGTTGTCGACGATCGCCGACTGGCCGGGACGGAGCTGATCGAGATCGACGCCGAAGACCGCCGGTCCCTGGGGCGACACGAGCATGCGCGGCTCGGGCTGCGGATTCTTCGAGATGACGACGATGAGTCGGCCGGTGATCGGCGCGGCGTGGGCGGCGGTGGTGAAGCTGACCTCGAAGCGAGGAGGAGCCAGGTGCAGATCCCTCGTCGCTTCGCTCCTCGGGATGACAGTGGCGGGGGCAACGCCGAGGACCAGTGGCGCGAGGAGGGAAAAGCGGTTCCGCATGCGAGGCTCGCGTTTGAGGTTCGCGACAACTCCGAGCGCAGATTGCTCTGGGCAATTGTCCGTACTAAATAATAGGCCCGCCGGACCATCACCAGTACGTCTTCCCTTCTCTCCCTCACTTCGCGATGCGCGCTCATCTTCTCTGCCTTCTCGCCGGCGTCGTCATTGCGATCCCTGGCGCCGCCGCTCAGCAATATCCGTTACTCGACTCGGTACGAACGAACGTCATCACGGCGGAAATCTCCGGCGATGCGGCGTTCGATCACATTCGCGCGCTGTCACCGTATCACCGGCCTCAGGGATCGGATACGCTCTACATCGCGGCGCAGTACGTCGAGCGCATGGCACGAGCGTTTGGCCTCGATAGCGTCGCGCTTGTCATGCAGCCGTCGAAGCGCCTAACGTGGAATCCCGGCACGTCGGATCTCTGGCTTGTCGGCGCGGACGGCGCGCCCGTCGAGCGCATCGCGAGCTCGATCCAAACGCGGCTGCATCTCGCCGACCGCAGCCGCCCAGCCGATGTCACAGCCGCTCTCGTGGATGTCGGCGATGGTAGCGCGGCGGCGCTCGAGGCCGCGAGCGTGGCCGGCAAGATCGTTTTGGCGCGTGGCGGATATGCCGATCTGGCGCGCATCATGGCCGACGCGGTGCAACGGCGTGGCGCCGCCGGTGTCATCTGGTATCCCGATCCCTACACACCATCGCGAGGTTTTTT
>QHUV01000678.1 GCA_003222065.1 Gemmatimonadota bacterium
CGCGGGAAGAGCTTTGTCGGCAGATTTGGCCGCAAGCGATCCATGCCGGTCGTCGCCGCCATACTCCAACTCGGCGCGCTCTCATTTTTCCCGCGCTTTGTGAAGATTTGGATGACGCCGTTGGTTGCCTCCGAGCCATAGAGCGTCGCCGCGGCGGCGCCCTTGAGCACCTCGACGCGCTCGATGTCGTCGGGATTGAGATCGTTGAGGCGGTCGGTGGACGTACCACCCGCGAACGCGCAGCAGGCGATCTTGTTCCCGATACCTTGCGCGTTCGTCCATTCCGTCGCGCGCGTATCGACGCGGACGCCGTCGATGTACACGACTGGACGTTGGCTCAGGCTGAAGCTGGCGGTCCCACGAATGCGGAGATCGCGCGCTGCCCCGGCGCCGCCACCGACGCTCACCGAGCGCAGACCGGTGACCTTCGCCGACAGCGCCTGTCCGATGTCGGTGACGGCGATCTGCTCCTGCACTTGCGTCATGTCGACGACGCCCATCGACGAGCCGATCTTCCGTTTCTCGACGGCGCCACCAGTTCCGGTGACCACGACCTGATCGAGCTCGACCGCGCTCTGTGTCAACGTGAACGTGACGCGCGCCGTGTCATTCCCGGCGAGCGTGACGGAAGAGACCTCCGGCCGAAATCCGATGCGTGACACACGCACGTTGTACGTGCCGGGCCTAACGCCGCGAAGCACGAACGCTCCGCGCGTATCCGACGCGCCGGCGAGCGACGTGCCGACGATTTGCGCGCGCGCGGCGTCAATCGGTTGACCGGTGCCGCGATCGGCAACAGTGCCGATTACGGTTCCCGTTTGCGCCACGGCGCGCGACGCACCGGCGGCGAGCAGCGTGAAGCCGAGCGCGAGTGCGGTGCGCGCGGCAAAGGCGCGGGTGAGAACTGCAGCGTGACCCATCGCTGACATGCGTCCCTCCTGGCACGGAATGCTGGACCGGTGATGAACTCCGGGGCGGGCACGGTGGCGCGCGGCGCGCGCACCGGTGAAGCCGTTAGGCACTGCGGAACTTTGGGGAGTCTGAGACCAACGGGCCTCGCGGTTGATGCGCTACATCAAGGACCGCGCGGCCGAGATAACGTATGGCTTGGCACTACACTGTCAATCCGACAAAGCAAAGCCCCGTCACATGGACGGGGCTTTCTATGAAACGATCGCATGCCTGCGCGCGCACAACGCCAAACGAGTTTCAGCCGCGCCGTCCTCGATGTAGCGCCTCGACGGCGATGTCGATCGTCACGCCGTTCCAGAGCATCATACCGCCGCCTTCGACCGCACGGTTCCACTTCACACCGTAATCGAGCCGGTTCACGGTCGTGCTGGCTTCAAGACCAAGTCGCTGCCCGCCGTTCGCGTTGTTTTGCAGCCCAAGGAAATGTCCGGTCAAAACCACGGGTTTGGTAACGCCGCGAATCGTTAAGTCGCCGTAAATCTTTCCGTCGTCACCGCTGCGCTCCATGGGCGTGCTCCTGAAGCTCAGCGCGGGAAAGCTGTCCGCGGCGAAGAAGTTCGACGAGCGGAGATCGGCGTCTCGTTTGGACCCGAGAGCAGTTCCCTCTTTACGCGCGGCGCTGCACGAGCGTTAGAATCGTATAGACGGCGACCGGCTCGTCGGCCTGATTCCTGACCTCGACGTCCCAAGCGACGACGCCCTGCGGGATCTGGCCCTCACGATCCTCCTTTACCGTCTTCTGCTTGCACGTGAGGCGCGCCTGAATCGTGTCACCGATGTAGACCGGTTTCACGAAGCGCAGATTCTCGAGCCCATAATTCGCCAAGACCGGCCCAGGTGCCGGATCGACAAACAAACCCGCGGCCGCTGAGAGCACGAAGTATCCGTGCGCTACGCGCCGCTCGAATAATGATTCCTTGGCGGCGACGTCATCCATGTGCGCGTAGAAGAAGTCACCGCTGATGCCGGCGAAGTTCACGATGTCCGCCTCGGTCACGGTGCGCCGGTGCGTCACCAGCGTCTCGCCGATTTCGAGCTCGTCGAAGTATTTTCGGAAGGGATGAACCCGATCGGTCGTTTGGGCCGCGCCGGGCACGTACTCGTTCAGCACACGTGTCAACGTCGTGGGCGAGCCCTGTAGCGCGGTCCGCTGCATATAGTGCAACACGCCGCGGATCCCTCCCATCTCTTCTCCGCCTCCGGCGCGCCCCGGTCCTCCGTGCACGAGATGCGGCAATGGCGAGCCATGCCCCGTGGATTCCTTGGCGCTTTGGCGATTGACCAGCATCAGCCGGCCATGATGCGACGCCGTTCCGAGCACGAC
>QHUV01000679.1 GCA_003222065.1 Gemmatimonadota bacterium
CTTGCGCAATTAGCTAAGTATGTAATATTCAACACATGGACGCCTTCCGCGCGCTCGCCGATCCGACGCGGCGCGAGATCCTGCACCTCCTTCGCGACGGACCCAAAACCTCCGGCGAGATCGCTGAGCACTTCCCCACCGCGTGGGCGACCGTCTCGCGGCACCTCGGCGCACTGCGCGACGCCGGGCTCATTCTCTCCGAGCGCAACGGCCAGCAGGTCGTGTACGAGCTCAATACCACGGTCTTTCAGGATCTCGTCGACCATCTCCTCGACTGGGTGCGTCCCTCGAAGAAAGGCAGCGCGCGCGGCAGCGGAGGGAAGCATGCGTAGATGGTTCGCGCCCGCGCTCATTGCCGCCACCGTGCTGTTTTCCATGTTCGTCTATCGGCAGCTCCCCGAGCGCATGCCCGTGCACTGGGGATTGCACGGACAGGTGGATCGGTACGGCAGTCGGGTCGAGGGCGCGTTCATGCTGCCGGCGCTGATGCTGCTCATCTGGCTGCTGCTGCGCTTTCTGCCGAGGATCGATCCGCGTCGAGAGAACTATGCAAAGTTCGCCGACACGTACGAGCTCCTCATCAACTCGATCATCACCCTGGTCGCCGTTATGCAGGTTGCGTTGCTCGGCACGGCGCTCGGGTGGCCGGTGTCGATGGAGCGGGTCGTGCCAGCGCTCGTCGGCTTGCAGTTCATCATCCTCGGGAACGCGCTGCCGCGCGCGCGCCCCAACTGGTGGTTCGGAATCCGTACGCCGTGGACACTCAGTAACGATCGCGTGTGGGCGCGCACGCATCGCGTCGGCGGATATCTGCTCGCCGCCGCCGGCGTCGTTTTGCTCAGCGCCGCCGCCCTGCCGCGTGGCTGGACGTTCGCGTTAGGCCTGGCGGCTGTCCTTTCCGCGGGCTTCGGCTCGCTCGTGTACTCGTACTTCGCCTGGAAACAGGAGAGATCAAAATGAGAAGGTCATTGCCAGCACTCGCCGTCGCTTCGATGCTCATTGCACACGGCGCCGCCCTCGCGCAGCAGCCATCCACGTTCATCATGTTGATGAACGGCGACACGCTCGCCACCGAGAGCGTGACGCGGACTGCCGGTCACCTCGACGCGGAGCTCGTGAGTCAACGCCTCGGAATGCGCGTTCGTTATGCGGCAACGCTCGCTGCCGACGGCACGATGCCCCGTATCGACATGTGGAGCTACCGGGGCGCGGATACGAACGGAACGCACGTCACGATGCAGGCGCAGGGCGATACGATGATCGTCGATCTACCCGGACGAACGTTGCGCCTCCCGTCGCGGAGCGGTGCGATCGTCTACTTCAATCCCTCGATGGCGTTGCTGGAGCAAGCGGTGCTGCGTGGCCGAACACTGGGCGCTAGTGGATCGACGGAAGTGCCCCTCTTCGAGTCAGCGGGTGGTGCGGTCACCCCGCTCACGGTGACGTGGATTGGATCAGATTCGGCCCATCTTACCCTCGGCGGCATCGCGATGAACGCGTCGATCGGCGTCGACGGCCGGCTCACCGGAATGTCGATTCCAGCGCAGAACGTGCACGTCGTACGCGTCGAAGGCGCGCGCCTGACGACGCTCGCCAAGCCCGACTACACGGCGCCGAGTGACGCACCATACACGGCCGAAGAGGTGACGGTGCAGACCAAGTCTGGACTGAAGCTGACCGGCACGCTGACACTGCCCAAGGCTCGGCCCGCCCGCGGTAGTCCGGCGGTCATAACGATCACGGGCTCCGGCACCGAAGAACGAGACGAATCGATTCCGGGCGTGACTGGCTATCGACCATTTCGCGACATCGCGGATACGTTGGGACGTCGCGGCATCGCCGTCCTGCGACTCGATGATCGCGGCGCGGGCGGATCGGATCTCGGGCCCCGCGGCGCAACGTCGGCCGATTTCGCCGACGACGTTCGCGCAGGGCTGGCGTATTTGCGCACACGTCCTGACGTCGATGGCGATCGCCTCGCACTCGTTGGCCACAGTGAGGGTGGCATGATCGCACCGATGGTCGCCGCGACCGATCTCAAACTGCGCGCGATCGTGCTGATGGCCGGACCGGCGCACACTGGGCGCGCGATTCTCAAGTACCAACAAGAGTATGCGGCCGACTCCATGTTCCACCTCAGCGGCACCCAACGCGACTCAGCGCTACGCGATATGGCGGGGAAACTCGACTCCGCGGCGGTGGCAGAGCCATGGATCCACTTCTTTCTCGATTACGACCCGATCGCCACCGCCAAGCGCGTGAAGCAGCCAGTACTCGTGTTGCAGGGCGCGACGGATCGTCAGGTGACGCCGGAGCAAGCGGGCGAGCTCGCCGCGGCGTTTCGCGCCGGGGGGAATAAGGACGTGACGATGAGAGCTTTCCCATCAACGGATCATCTTTTTCTCGCTGATCCAGTGGGGAATCCGAGCGGCTACGGGCGCCTTCCGTCGAAGCATGTGCGCGCGGATGTCCTGGGCACACTCACCGATTGGCTCGTCGCGCGGCTGCGCTGAGTGGCCGAATGGCTCGTGTGATACGTCCGTCAGAGGGGAAAATCGTGATTTTCATAGGGAAAACGATGCACTTACCCATTGCGCTCACCAGCAGCCGACATACTTTTCGCCCCGAAGGGCGCTCGCGCACAGAGTGAAAA
>QHUV01000680.1 GCA_003222065.1 Gemmatimonadota bacterium
ACGGCCGGCGAGATCGACGCGCCCGTCGGGAGCGCCAAGTAATTCGCGGCGAAGTGCGAAAGGCAGACAAACAGCATCGCCGTCCCGCGCGCAAGGTCCAGCGACTCGACGCGTCGACCCACGGATGTCTTCCAGCGAGGGGTGAGCGGCGCGCGTACGACGGGGCACGCGGATGCGCAAGTTGAAAACTACTGAAACAACTGTGCCAGCATTCTTCTCACTGGAATGCACTCATTCCCGTGACGGCCTGACCGAGCACGAGGGTATGGACGTCGTGCGTCCCTTCGTAGGTATAAACGCTTTCGAGGTTCGCCATGTGACGCATCGAGGCGTACTCGGCGAGAATGCCGACGGCGCCGAGGAGACGGCGCGCCTCTCGTGCGACATCGGTCGCCATATCGACATTGTTGCGCTTGGCGAGCGACACCTGTTGTGGCGTGAAGGTGCCCTTGTCCTTCAGGCGGCCGAGGTGGAGCGAGACGAGTTGCGCCTTGGTGATCTCAGTTAGCATATCGGCAAGACGCTCCTGCTGCAGTTGGAAGCTGCCGATCGGCCGGTCGAACATGACGCGATTCTTCGAGTACGAGACTGCCTCCTCGAAGCAGGCGATGGCGGCGCCGATCGCCCCCCACGAAATGCCGTATCGCGCCTGCGTCAGGCACATCAGGGGACTCTTTAGCGCACCCGACTTCGGGAGTAGCGCGTCGTTAGGTAGATGCACGTCCTCGAACACCAGCTCGCTCGTGTCGCTCGCGCGCAGCGAGAGCTTCCCTTTCTGATCGCGGGCCTTGAAGCCGTTGCTGTTCGTGGCCACGATGAAGCCGCGAATCGACCGCTCACTCTTGTCGCCGTTGGTCTTGGCCCACACGATCGCGATCTGTGCGGTGGATCCGTTCGTGATCCACATCTTGCCGCCATTGAGGAGCCAGGTACCGTCCGACTGTTCCTGCGCCATCGTGATCATGCCGGCCGGATTCGAGCCAAAGTCCGGCTCCGTGAGACCGAAGCAGCCAATGACCTCGCCGCGCGCCATTTTCGGCAACCACGTGCGCTTCTGATCTTCGCTGCCGAAGGCGAAGATGGGATACATCGCCAACGCTCCTTGCACGGAGGCGAATGAGCGCACGCCGGAGTCGCCGCGTTCGAGCTCCTGCATGATCAAACCGTACGCGACGTTGTTGAGGCCCGCGCAACCATACTCCTCGGGCAGATTGGCGCCGAGGACGCCCAGCTCCGCCATCTCGGGCACGAGCTCTTTCGGGAAACGGCCGTCGACGTAGCACTTCCCAATGATGGGAAGCACGCGGTCGTCGACGAAGTGGCGGACGCTGTCGCGTACGGCACGCTCGTCCTCCGACAGTTGACTATCGATGTTGAAGAAATCGAGCATGGCGGGAAAGGTAATCAGGCACGCTTACGGACACGCGCGGTGTCATCCTTCGCGTGCCGCGCTCCGTCCGATGCGTCCTTCGTTCGTGCTTCGCTGCGACGTTCGGTCGAGCGTGCGGCGAGCGAATGGTGCGACGCCGACCTCGCTCGCTTTGGCGCGGAACTTTGGACCGTGATCGATGGCATGGCCACTCTCGTCCTGCCACTGATGCACCATCTCGTGCAGCAAGGTGTGTCGCGCCTCCTCCCACCCGTCGCGGCGAATGTGGCGCCAGCTGAGGGCGATCTCGGCCGGCTCACCATGCGCGGCGCAGGTATAGTGCCCGAGACGGCTCCGCATACGACGGGAGACACGTAGCGATACGGCCTTCAGCCGGCCATGAAAGTGCTTCGCATTGTACAGCTGGTGGCACCGTACCAACTCGGCGACGAGCGATCGCTCCTCCGGCCGCGTGCGGGGCCGCCGCAGCATAGTCGTGCTGACGATTGGATGCGTAACGATGATTCGCTGCGCGGCACGACGCTCGGCGCGCGTTCGCCCTTGAACGAAGATGACGATGGCGCGCAGGACGTCGAGCGGCGCATCGACATAGCCCTCGTGGACGCGCAGCGTACCGCCGCTGAAGCTCACCATCACGTGACGGTTGCGCGTTAGGCGGCAGCGGTCGATGCGCGCCAGACCGAGTCCGTGAAGGCGCGCGAGGAAGCGGCCCGCCACGTCATCGGCGGGGAGGGGGGACGGCACGAGTCGATCGAGCTCGAATGCGAGCTGGCCGCTGTCCGCCGCGCCGAACAGGCGCCTCAGCGTGCGAAGCATTTGGACGGGCCGGGGACGAACGCCTTATCGTCGGAGGACCAGAGCAGGGTCGACACCTCGATCGACTCGCTCGTTATGCGGATGCTGTTCACCGAGCCGGGGCGTCCACCGCGCGCTCGATTGGAGATCGTCCCCGCTGTCGAGATGACGGT
>QHUV01000681.1 GCA_003222065.1 Gemmatimonadota bacterium
AAGCGGTCATGACAGAGAGCGCGCACAGCACAACGCGCGAGCAACGAGACCACCGGCTGGCGTTAACGAGGACTCGGCCGTCATCTCGGCGATGTCGTTCACCCATCGCGACCTCTTTCGTTGTTCACTTGACGCCCCCCGTCGCAGTGGACAACCTACGAACGCGCCATCGGAGCGCAACCGGTCCGCGGGCAGGGACTGTCCCATCCGACGCTGTTGCTATGACAATCGATCGATCCTCTTTTCGGGCCTAGCAGGCGGACGGGGCCAGAACGAAAGGAGGCCGTATGTCTATCCGCAAACGCGGCGCGTCGTCGCGCGAGTCACGACCCGAGACGCGCCCACTCCCGCCGAAGCCGAGCCTCGACTACGAGCGCAAGCAGGCGAAGGCGCTCCTTCGCCGGCTGCGTGCCGGCGACCATGACGCGCTCGCTCGTGCCTGCGCGCGACATGGTGCCCTTCCCCACGCGACCGTCGCGGACATCACTCTCGCAGACGCGCAGCTGGTCATCGCGCGCGAGTACGGATTCGCGAGCTGGCCGCTCCTCTTCCAGTACTTTCGCGACGTCGAGCGACAAACGTCGATGCGGCGACCTGGCTCCCGTCACGACCGCGAGTTCTATGAGGGGAGCGCGCGCTCGCTCATCGTCCAGCATCGGAACCGGCAGCCCAATGCTGGTCGAGCATTCGCCGCGAGCGTGCCGCGTCTCTACGGCCTAACGATCGACGAGGTGTTCACGTCTCCGGTGAGCGAGGACGACGCGCGGCTCGCCGTCGCACGTCAGAACGGCTGCGCTAGTTGGGAGATGCTCATGCAGGCGATTGCCAGCGAGCAGGCGCGGTACGGAGATCCGTGGCTAACGTTCGTCGCCACGTTGGGTCTGACGCGACAGGCCATCAATGCGGGTGATCTCGAGGGACTCAAGTCCGTCGTTGCCGAGCATCCCGAACTGCTGCGGCCACCCGTTGAGGACCGCCGCGACCTCACCACGCTGATTCACGTTGCGTTAGGCGCGGAGGAGCGTGCAGTGCCTGGAGCGCGGGCGATCACCGATTGGCTCGCGACCCAGAGCGTCGACGTGCCACTCGCCCTCAATGAGCGCTTCTTTGGCAAGCCGCCGCTCACGACCGCGAACGTGCGCTTCCTCCTCGACCGCGGTGCCGATCCGGATTGGATCGCGCCGAATGGCGTCTCCGTGCTCGAGCACGCGCTCCTGCGCTACTGGAATGGCGCGGCGGTTGACCTCATCGCGCGCCACGCGACGCCAAAGCGGGCTCTCTGGATCGCCGCCGGTCTCGGACGAGTCGAGGAGGTCACTCGCTTTCTCGATGCGACCGGAAAACCGACGGCCGCCGCGTACCGCGACCGGCCTGATTTCGTTGCCGCCGGCTGGCCGATGCTCTCGGCGTCGGCGCCGGACGATACCGAGATCCTCGCCGAGGCATTCTTCGTCGCGATGCTGAACGATCGCGTCGTTGTCCTCGAGTATCTCATCGATCGTGGATTTCCGATCGACTACCTCGGCTGGGAGATGCCCCTCGTGAGCTTCGCCGCGGGCAACCAGCGCGTGCGGGTGGTCGAGTGCCTCGTGCGGCGCGGCGCGAACTTGGATCTCCGCGGACGACACCCCGACATGTCCGCGCGTGAGCTGGCTCGATCGTCGTTCGAGCAGCGGCCTAACGATCCGACGGCACGCCGGATTCTCGAGCTGTGTGGAGCGGGCGAGCCGGATCGAGTGATCGCGGAGCGAGACGCGCGCCCAGCGCCAGAGCCGGAATTCGCTGGGGCCGTGCAGGAAGCACTGGAGCTGGCGGCGGACGACGCCGTGCGCCGCGCTGAGTCCGAGGTTCGCTTCGACAACCTCGTGATCGGCGTGATGCGAGCGTCACCCGACGCGATGGGCATGCTCCGTTTGGCTGGTGTCGATATGGAGTGCCTGCGCGCCAACTTCGGCACGCGTATCCTATTGCCAACCGATCGCGTCGCGCGAGTGAAGCTGTCACTCGACGATGCTGCACAGACGACGGTCTCTCGGGCGATCGATCTCGCCCGGCAGCGAAAGAGTGATACGGTGGCGCTTCCGCAGATGCTCAGTGCGCTGATCGACGCCGACGATGGCTTTCTGCGAGGTCTGCTCCAAAGCTGTGGCTCGAGCGTCATGAAGCTCAGGGACCGAATCGATAGCGTGCTGAGATCAGCCGATTAGCGACGGCGCTGGCATCGGGCGCCGATGTCGATTGACGAGGGCAGGAGTCATGGCGTATCTCAGTCATGCCTGTACCCATTCAATCCTGGCGCTCGATCGCCATTGTCGCGTCTATCACGGCGCTCGCCCTCCGTCCTGCGCTGGCGCAGCACACCTCGCCGCCGGCCACGAATCTCCGTTTCGGCATCTCCTTCCCCGCCGCGCGGAGCGCCACACCGCTCGACGGCCGCATCATCCTCGTCATCTCGAACAACGACCGCCGTGAGCCGCGGTTCGAGAACAACGTCTACGACGCCGACACGCAG
>QHUV01000682.1 GCA_003222065.1 Gemmatimonadota bacterium
ATTGGACAGTGCCGACCGGTGTGACCAATCCGGTGGCGAAATCCGGTCATGGGTATCTTTCCGACCCTGAGCTGGCATACGACCCCACCTCGGACGAGTTGCGTTTGTACTATCGCGAGGTGATCGAGACGCGCCATGGACATCAGAAGCCGAAGCACCGTGCCGACGTGCTGTATCTGACGCGGAGCGCCGACGGCGCACAATGGTCGCCGCCGCAAGCGCTGGTCACGGATGTTGGGCGCTTCGTCGTGTCGCCAACGGTCGCACGACGCGCGGAGGGTGACTGGAAGCTGTGGTCGGTCGATGCCGGCGTTAAGGGTTGCAACGCACGGGAAACGCGCGTGATCATGCGGCAATCGACCGACGGCATCACCTGGTCCCGAGCCACGTCGATATCGCTGTCGCAGCCCGGATTCCTCCCTTGGCACCTCGACGTGCAATACGTGCCGCAACTCAATGCGTACTGGGCTCTCGTCGCCGCGTATCCGCGTGGCTCCGCCTGCACGGGCAGCAGTCTCTTTCTTGCGACGAGCACCGACGGCGTGCAATGGACGACCTACTCATCGCCGCTACTCGCCCGCGGTGCGTTGCCGCAGTTCTCGGCGAACGTGTATCGGTCGACCTTTGCGTTCGACCCGGACGGAGAATCGCTGACGATCTGGCTGACGGGTGCTACGACGGTAACGCGTGCTGACCACCGAAGGCCGCGCGTGCTGCGGTGGAGCGCGGCGGTGTGGCGTACGCAGAAAGCGGCGTTGCTCGAGCACGTGCATAGCGAGCGCCGCGCACTCACCTTCGCCGATTCCGAGCCATCGTTTCTGCGACGTTTGGCGGCCGAGAACAAGTTGCCGTGACCGGCCGCGGCGCGCGCGATTCTCGCGTGCGGCGCCTGCTGTTCGTGGGAACGAACCGCGGCCCTGGTGGAACAGAGAGTCATCTCGTTTCACTCGCCATCGCGATGGCGAACGCCGGTTACGAGGTCGCGGCCGTGGTACGCCCCGATGATGTCATCGCGCGTGCGCTCGCCCTCGATGGACGCATCGAATTGCACGAGGCGGCATTCGAGCGGTCCTATGATCGGCGGGCGACACTCGACGTCGCGCGCGCTTGCCGTGCCGTGCACCCCGACTGGATGATCGGGAGCTTTGCACGGGAATTCTGGCCGCTCGCGCTCGTGGCGCGTACGCGTCGCATTCCGCTCGCGCTCTTTCTCCATGTGCAAAGAATCTCCCGATTGAGCGCGCCGCTCTTTCCGTGGCTCGCGAGCCGCTTCATCCTCCCATCGGAATACCTGCGCGAGTGGGTCGTGGCTCGCCGCGGCATGCCGCGGTGGAGAACACGCGTGCTCTACAATCCAATCGACGTCGCCCGCTTTCGCCCCGATCCCGCGACGCGGGACGCGACGCGCCGGCGTTTCGGATTCGGGCCTAACGACGTCGTCATCGGCTTCGCGGGCCGCTTCGAGCGGCAAAAGGGGGTGCGCGTGCTCGCAACCGCGCTCGAGGGCGTCATGGCCCAGTGCGCGAATGCGCGCGCGCTGTGGGTGGGCGAGGGGGAGGTCGCGGCGGAGATCGACGCGACGATTGCCGCGTCACCATATGCGCCGCGGCATGTGCGCGAGCCATGGAGCGCGGACATCGTGCCGTACCTCGACGCGATGGACATTCTTGCCTTTCCATCGATTCGGCGCGAATCGTTCGGCCGGGTGGCCGCCGAAGCACAAGCGTGCGGCGTGCCGGTCGTCGCGAGTCGCGTTGGTGGAATACCCGAGACGCTCGCCGAGAACGTGAGCGGCATTCTCGTGGAACCGGGCGACGTTCGACAATGGACCGACGCGTTGGTCGGTCTCGTCGACGATGCCACGCGGCGGGTGCGGATGGGCGCGGCGGGTCGCGCGCAGGCGTGCGAGCGCTTTTCGGGCCCACACATCGCCGCCGAGTTTGGCCGCATCCTTGGCGCGGCGACGGGCCGGCATGACGCGCCGTCTACGAGCGCGGCTCGACGAGCGCCTGGTAGACGAGCATAGGGAACTTCATCGCGACGTCGCTCCGGTTGGGCAGCATCTGGATCATGAAGACGAGCACGAGGTGCTCCTTGGGGTCGACCTCGTATGTGCTGCCGTATGCGCCGCCCCAGCCGAAGGTACCGACCGATTCGATCCGTCCGTCGGCGCCGGGCTGTTCGAGAACGCTAAACCCGAGACCGAAGCCCTGGCCGGTCTGGGAGA
>QHUV01000683.1 GCA_003222065.1 Gemmatimonadota bacterium
CGACAGGTTGTCCCCAGGCTACGTGCTCGCCGAGTTCGACTTCCACTGGATTCCGACCGATATCGGCTCGCTCTTCGACCAGGGAGCGCTCGGCTTCGATGACCTCTCGACCGATCTGCAGCGCGCGACGATCAATGCCGGAGATCTCGATACCCGCGCCACGTACGCCGCGCGCGCCTGGCTCACCCGCGACAAAGAGGGCGAGTGGAAGGTGACGCTCTTCGACTGTCGCCGATGCTCGACTCAATCGTAATGCGAACTCTCGTTGTCATCCTGAGCGCAGCAAAGGATCTGCTGTTGCTCTCGCTCCTGACAGTGGCCACCGCCTGCGGCGGCCCCAAGATCAAGAGCAAGGTCGCGGCGAAGGTCGTCGAGGACGCCCCGACCTTCAAGTCGCCCAAGGTGCTCTACGTCCCGCGCACGCTCGCCATCCCAGCCGACGGCATCATGAGCAGCAGCGCGACGCGTGAGGGGGAAGCGCTCAACATCATTCAGATCGCCTCCGTCGATCCCGTTGTCGCCGTGCTGCGCGCGCGTGATCAGGTGACGATCGAGGATTTCGTGAGCGCGGTGCCGAGCTCCGTGGTGGTGCCCCTGAAGCCAGCCGAGGACACGACGGCGAAGTCGGACAGCACCGGTTCGCCTAACGACTCGACGAAGAAGGCGGCCCCCGACACGACGAAGCGCATCGCGAAGCCATCCAATCGGCTCGACGAGCCGCACACGAGCCCACCCCCCGCGCCGCCGCTCGCCCAGGCATGGATCCACACGCTGCGCGTGACGCCGCGCGCACAGCTCGAGACGTCCGAGCTCGCGCCTGACGATGGTGATGATAACCCGGAAGCGCCGCGGGTGGCCTACTCGACGCACTCGATCGCGCGCACCCCCGGTTGGACCCTCGCCATCGGTGCGCGGGAATTCGTGAAGGTGCTCGAGGTTTCCGAGTACACGCCCACGCGCGGCCAGCCGGCGGGCCAAGCCCAGGTTGATTTCCTCTGGCATTGGCGCTCCACGCATCCCGGCGCGCTCTTCGATACCGAGAGCGCCGAGTTTCAGTCGCTGCCGAAGGAAGTCCAGGCGGCGGCTCAGACGGGCACCGTCACCTTCGACACGTCGGTCCCGCACTGGAGCCGCGCCACGCTCGCCCGCGAAGGCGCCGTCTGGAAGGTGACGAGCGTCGACTGGTCGTACGGCGACGACAAACCGCAGCGCTGGTAGCCTGGCGACACCAATCTATGTCTGCCGCATCTCGACGCCGTTGCCTAACGATCAGCGCCCTGGCCGCTTTGCCGCTGGCGAGTGGCTGTCTTTCCAAGCCGATCACGAAGGCGGACGCGGGGGCGCTCGTCCACGGCTCGGCGGCGTTCACGCGTCCCAAGTTCGCCCACATCCCCCGACAGCTCACCTTCCAGAGCTACTGGTCGTCTGACTACGGCACCGAGGGCATTCTCTCGATTGACGAGCTGTCGAAGGTCGACCCGACGGTGGCGATCCTCAAGCTGACGCGAGCGATCTCGGTGAGTGAGAGCATCTTCGGTCCGGGGCGGGGTGCGATGCATCTCCTCGTGATCAATCCCGTCGCCATCGACAGTGCGTCGCTGCTCGCGGACGAGGACGCGCGCGCGCTCGGCGTCGACCAGCAAGAGATGATCGACGCCCAGGAGGAGCGGCCGCAGAATTACTCGATGGCGAGCTACAATCACTTCAAACGCGAGATCGGCTGGCGCGTACCGATTGGGACGCGTCAGTTTCTCCAGGTGGATCAGATCCACAACTGGCGCGACGCGAACGAGCAGATTCCAGTCAACGAGCTCGCCGTCGACTTCAGCTGGCGCTGGGTACCTAACGATTTCGGCGACGCGTTCGACTCGAACAGCGAGACGTTCCGGTCCTTCCCCGACAAAGTCCAGGAGTCGGCGGGGACGTGGGGGGTGCGGATGAACACCGAAGGCGTGATGCACAGCCGCGCTTATCTCTTCCGCGACAAGGCGCAGTGGCAGCTCAGGCTTATTCAATGGTCGGTCGGGCGCGGAAACCCGCGTTAGGCGGGGGCTGGCCGCTCGAGCGACTTCGGCTCACCTATCATCCCATCTGCACACAGCCATCAGCTTTGAGCTTGGGCATTCGAGGTCGGTGTGCCGAATAGAGATCGCGACGTCGACTAACGAGCCCAGCCCAGAGCGATCAGTTAAGAGCGATCAGCGGTGAGCTACTCTGCCTCGTCGTCGCCTTGAAGGAGTTTTTTCCGATAACCATAGATCATCTTCCGAACCTCGATCGTCTCGGCGGTGTATCGCTGCCAATCATTCGGAGAGATGAGCAGTTTGTCGCGCGCCGAGAGCAAGTGATACTCCGCTTCGTTCGCGGATTTGATCGACATCTCCAAGAAGCGAGCGAATTCTTTCTTGGTGCTGGCACCGCATCCTTCAACAATGTTCGCCGGAACGCTGTC
>QHUV01000684.1 GCA_003222065.1 Gemmatimonadota bacterium
CGCTTGCGTCGGACTCGCCAAGTGCGCGGCGGGAAGCAACGCAACCATCGCTGCCTCGCGAAAGCCGACGCCAGCTGGTGCGAAGAGAACAAGGTAACCGACGAGGTATGAGAGCGCGTAGACGGCGATGTAAGCCGTGAGCGGCCCCTGACTCGATCCTGACATCCCTCGCGCGAACACGGCGAATGCGGCGCCGTACAGCAACCAGGCGATAACGTTGCCGATGAGCGAGAGAATTATCGCGACGGGCGGGAGCGGTCCGATGCTCAATTCGCGGCCCGTCAGACGGGTCAGGATGCGAAGGATGTGCGGAAGGGCAAGCGGCAAGAGCGCCAAGCCGGCGGCACAGACGACCAAAACGACAACAAAGGTCTTGAGTCCACCCACGCCTGGAATACTCAGGAGTGACCAACCCAATGCGGCGACAACGAGAAATCCGGCGACGAGATTGACGACGACGTTCAAGATTGCTGAACCCGTCGCGGCAATCGCCGAGACGCCGGCCCGTTGCGCCATGAGGCCCATCGCGCCTATCTGCCAGAGTTTTCCGGGCACGTAGCGGCCCAGGTTGGAAACGGTCCAGATCCGGACCGCGCTCAGATAATCGAGACGTGAGCCCCAGGTGCGGAGCACTTCCCGCCACACCTCGACGAGAACGGCGTACGTCGCGAGGAAGAGAACGCCTGAGGCGGCGATCCATAGCCAGTCGGGGTGTACTTGGCCGAGCTGAACCGACGATCCGGTCCATTGCGTGCGCAGCGCACGGAATGCGAACATGAGCGCGGCAATCGCGAGAGCGATCTGCGCGGCGCGGGCCGCATAACGAGCCGACCGTGAACGATCGGTCACGGCCTCTGTGGCGATTCCGTGGCGGCCGACCGAGCTGGGGATCTGGCAGCGATGACGTCGCGGTAAATCGTCGCGTAGGTCAGCGCGACAGCCTCTGGCGCGAAAACCCGAAGCGCGGCACGCCGGCCAGCGCGTCCGAGCTCGAGGGCACGCTCGGGATTGTCGAGCAAATCATCGATGGCGTGGGCGAGGGCCGCCGACGCGAAATCCTTCACGAGAATTCCGGACGCGTCATGCTCGATGATGTCGGGCAATCCACCGGATTCGAAGGCGACGACGGGCGTCTCGCAGAGCTGTGCTTCGACGGCGACGAGACCAAGCCCCTCGTCGCGCGAGGGCACGACCAGTGCCGCCGCGCGGCGATAAAATGGCGCCAGTCGCTCCTGTGGCAGCGCGCCGTGCCACGTCAGCCGCTCGGCGATGCCTAACGACGATGCGAGCGACCGAAGGGACTCTCCGTCGGGGCCGTCGCCGATCACGTCGAGGGTGGCGAGGCGCCGCATCTCCGCCACGGCGCGCAACAGGAGCTCGATTCCCTTCTGTGCGTTGAGGCGGCCCACATACAGCAACCGGTCGCGCTCACGGCCGGGACCTGGTGAGAACAGTTCGGTTGCCGCTGGCATCGGCGCGACGCGCGGCGGTGGGTGCGCAGGCGCGATCGCATGCGCTTGGTCGGACAGCCAGCGCGAAACGCTCGTCGCAGCGTCGGAGCAGGAGACCACCCAGCGGAAAGCGGAACGCGCCGGCCTCGTCGAGCGAGCCAGGCGCACATCGCTGCCGTGCATCGTCGTGACGAGAGGAAGTGGCGACAAGTGCTTCATGGCGGCACCCAGGACGCCACTCGGGAACCACCAGTGGGCGTGAAGTAACGCGGGTCGCAGGCGCCTCTGCTCGCGCAAGGCCCGTCCGAAGCCGGCGCCGAGCATCGACAGGAGCGCCGCTCGAGCAGGCCACGACGCACCGACCTGCTCCGCCATTGTGCCCGTATAGGCGAGCGTCTCGAAGGAAGCCGGTGCGTAGCGAAAGCGAATGACATCGATTCCGCTGATCGTTTCGCGCGTGGGGAGATCGGGTGCGTGCGGCGCGAGGACGCGGACACGGATTCGCTGATCGCCTAACGCGCGCGCCAAGCGGAGAATGAACGAGCCGGCGGCGTCGCCGGA
>QHUV01000685.1 GCA_003222065.1 Gemmatimonadota bacterium
ACCCGGACGGTCGGGCTCGACACGAATCCCTCGAGACAGTGCCCGCCACTCGTTACGACGAGACGCCGGCCTTCGCTCACGGCCTCCTGAACAGCCGCTGCCACCTGCGCGGTCGAGCTGACCAGCCGCACGTAGTCCGGGCTGGCGCTGAAGCGCTTATTGAAACGCTTATCGACGACCGCGCCATACCGCGGATCGCCGGGGCCGATTCTGGGAGATTCGGTTTGCGTCGGGTCGGCGCTGGACCGCGTCGAGATCTGTTCTACGTCGCTTCGCATGGATGTAAATAAAGGCGCTTCGGATTTGTCGCCGCAACGTTCGGACGCAACTCACAAGCCCACGAGCGGCCTGCCGGCATTCCGACTGGTCTGGCCATTTGATCACGGATTGCCCGGATGCATTTCGGATTATTCCTCGTGGCGCGATAGCTCCGTGGGGCTCGGTAGCATTGTGAGTCTTTGTGAGCTGCACACCGATCGCGGCGAGGAGCAATCCGAAATTGATCCGCGTGATCCGTGATCATTGGTCTGGCTGGTCGGAATGCGTGCCCTACCGCGCGCGCAGGAATCGGAGCAGAAGCGTGTCGACGACCTCCGGACGCTCGTAGTGCGGCAGGTGGCCCGCGCTGTCGATCGCATGGAACTCGGCGCGCGGAAACGCCTGCCTAACGGCCGCACTGCGCGCGAACGGGACAGTGTGGTCCTCGCGACCCCAGACGAGCAAGATCGGAACGTTGCTGCCCCGGAGCGCCGTGAATGCATCCGCCGACGGACGCATCGCGTCACCGCGCATCGTTCGGAGCAGCGCGCGGCGGAAGCCGTAGTAGCGCATCTGCTGTCGGTAGCGGGGTACCCAATCCGGGTATCGCTCCGGGTGCAAGAAGTCGTCGCTCTGGCCCTTCGCCAAGACTGGCGCGAGCATCGTCATGGCGTATTCGCCGAGCCCTGGCACGCTGAGCGGGAAGGGCGCCCTCGGCACCGTGGCGAAGCCGGGGTCGACGAGGGTCAGCGAGTGCACACGCGACAGATGCCTGTTCGCGAAGTCGGCGGCGACGACTCCGCCCATCGAGACGCCGGCAAGGTCGATCGGGCCACGGATTTTCAGTGTGTCGAGGAGGCCCGAGAGCTGCTGGTCGTAGGTGTTGAGATCATACTCAACGTCTGGTCGATCGGAGAGCCCACGGCCGTAATAGAGCAGCAGTAGCACTGTGCCAACGGCGAGGATCAGTAACGGTCGCCGGCCGCGGACTCGCGCGGCTGTCACGCTCGTCGTACCGCTGGCGTGGCGACTCCCTTGATGAGCAGCCAGAACCCGAGCACCACCTCGAACACGGCGATCGGGATCCACATCAGGTCAGTCACTGGGCTACCTAGGACGCCAATCAGCTGGAGAGGGAGTGCGATCGCGATCAGCGCCGAGCCGAGCACGCCGACCCACGCCAGCCAGAGCGGAATGCTGCGCGCGCGCAAGAACAGATAGGCGAAGATCGTGCTGCCGACGGCGAAGCAGGTCGCAGCGACGTTCGGGAGCCACCCTCCCACCTTCATCAAGAAGGCAGCGAGCGCGTTCACCGCCGACGCGTCGAGCGGAGCGGTGGCCCCAGCCTGGGTTGCGAGCCACAGCAATCCCACCGGGACCAGCGTGGCGATCGCGTTGATCATGCCCTCGGTGAGACGACACGCGAGCGCCAGCACGGCGAGCTCGTTGTCCTCGTCGCGCGTTAGGCCGTACAGCGCCACGGCCAGCACGACGGCGTCCACGAACGAGATCATCGTGAGCACGATCGAGACGCGCATGAGCGGCACGTGCTGCCCGATGCTCCTGAGCTTCTCGGCGACATCCCCGCCGGTCATCGCTCGCTGGGAGACGAGCATGTCCGGGAAGGCGGTCGCGATGTAGAAGAGAAACATGAACCCGGCAACGCGCGCGTTCGGCCAACAGCAGTGTGAAGCTGTCTGTCAGATAGCACACACCGGCGATCTCCATCAGGACACCAATAGCTCTCGGCAGAAACGCCGATCGGAAGATCAGGTGGCCGAGAATGATGCAGGTGCAGCCGAAGAAGATCAACGCGACGCCGAAGCCGTAGCTGTGCGCTCTGATCGCGAAACTGGCCAATGCGTTGAGCTGCTCGGGGGGGAATGCTTTGACGTATTCAGCGTTTCCTAACGGGAAGAGCGCCTCGATGAGATACATCGTCGTCGCGGCTTCCACGGCCACCGAGACGAGATTGAAGAACGTCGCCAGGAGCGCGAGGTCCTTGCTGACCGGTCTCAGTAAGACGTAAAAGATGACCGTCAGCACGATCGCGCAAATGAGCAGCACGAATTCCGACGCAATGCCGACGCGCCAGAGCGATTCCATCGATCGGATGCGGTCGGCGGTCGCGGCTGCGTTGCCCGCCACGACGAGGCGGTCGCGGACGAACGCCTCCTCGAAGATGCCGAGCACGATGATGATCAGGTACAGCAGGCCTCCGATTCTCGAGAGGGTCCGAGGTGAGACGTCGTGTTGCCGCGCTTCCATGTCGGCTCCTAAGGGATCGGGCCCGTAGTCGAGGTTCGTCCGGTGTCCTATGGGTTTCCAATACGAGGCCGAGGCTGGCAGGGTTTCGAGATTTCGGTGCCTCGGCTGACGGTACAGAACTGCGGATCGTTGAGTAGTTTCTGGTGGATTCCCACGCCTAGGAGCGTTGACTCGCAATGAGTCCATTCCGTTATGCCGCTCGTTCGCTCGGCCGCGCGCGGGGATTCAGCGCCGCGACTATTGCAACGATCGCCTTGGCGATCGGCGCCGGGTGCGCCGTCTTCGGACTCGTCAACGCGGTGCTACTGCGTCCACTCCCGTATCCCAACAGCGATCGCCTGGTCGGGATTTGGCATACGATGCCGGGGCTCGGCATTCGCACCGCGAAGCAGGCGACGGGGACATATACCATCTATAGAGAGGGTGCCAGGTCCTTCGAGGACATGGGCATTTACATCTCGCTCGCAGCAACGCTTACCTATCCCCGACGCGATCTTCCGCCGGAGCGCTTGCGCTTGTCATGGGTGACTCCGTCCATCTATTCAGTGCTCGGAGCCAAGCCACTCCTCGGACGGCTTTTCACCGACACCGACGCGAATAAGGGCGCGCCAGCGATCGTCGTGATCAGCGAGCGACTCTGGCGTACGCGCTTCGGCGGCCACCGTCGCGTCATCGGAGAGACCATCGACGTCGACGGGGAACCGCGGTACATCGTGGGTGTCATGCCGGCGTCCTTTGCTTTCCCAGAGGCTCGGACGCTCATCTGGGCGCCGATGGTCGATGTCGCGACTTCGCCGTATGTCGGCGGTTTCGCGTACGACGGCATCGGCCGTTTGCGCCCGGGCGTGACGCTCAACGCCGCCCAACGCGAGCTTCAGCAAATACTCAAAGGCCTTCCCGACCGTTTTCCCGAGATGCGCCCCGGCGTGGCGACCGCACCCGGGCTTCGTCAGACGCAACTCGCGCCCGTCGTGCATCAAATGCGGGACGACGTCATTGCCGGCTTCGATCGCGTGCTGTGGCTCATCGCGGCGACGGTTGGTCTGCTCGCGCTCGTCGCCTTCAGCAATGTGGCATCGCTCCTCCTCGTACGCGTCGAGTCGCGGCGCCGAGAGTTCGCCGTCCGCTCGGCCCTCGGCGCGTCGACCTGGGGCGTGTGGAAAGACCTCATTGCCGAGGCGGCGGTCGTTGCCACGTTAGGCGGATTGATTGGCTTCGCTCTCGCGGCGCTCAGTCTTCA
>QHUV01000686.1 GCA_003222065.1 Gemmatimonadota bacterium
CCGATTCCTCTCCGAGCTCGACCTCGGTTTCAACTACGAACAGCTGGTGCAAGTCCGCTTCGACCCGCGAGGGCTTTCGTCAGATGACAGACGCCTGCGGGTGACCGACTTTGCTCGATCGGTTTCGCAGATGCCGGGCGTCAACGCCGTCGCGCTGGGCGTGCCGCCGCTGTTCGGCAGGGCGAGTGTGACGACCAACGTCGAGCCAGGTGACCGACGCGGCGAATCGCGATTCTCCGCCGAGATCGTTGCCACGGATTCGGCGTACTTCACCACTCTGAACGTGAAGCTCTCGGCTGGCCGGCGAATTGCCAGCGCCGATACACGAATGGCTATGCCGGTCGCGCTACTGAATCAGACTGCGGCGCGACTTTGGTTCCCGGAGGGTCTCGCCGTGGGCCGTCGTCTCTTCGTCGACGGCCAGAAAGCACCGATCACCGTGGTTGGTGTTATCGGTGACATGCGCCTCCACGGAGTTACGGCATCGCCACAACCGACCGTAGTTCTGCCGCTGTCACAGACAGCTGCTGGTGGCATCAATCCGGGACTACTCACGGTCTTCATTCGCGCCGACGGCAAGCGCAGAGCAGCTGTCATGCGTGAGGTCGAGTTACTCGACCCTTCGCTCCGTCCGGCCGTGCAGGTGGTCGACGAGCTCATTCGAGACGATATCGTTGTGAAGCGATTCCAAGCCGCGGTGGCGGTCAGTGTTGCGGCGTTCGGATTACTGCTCGCTGCGATCGGGACGTTCGGCCTGCAGTCTTATCTCGTCACGCAACGAGTGAGAGAGATCGGCGTTCGAGTCGCGCTCGGTGCCACACCCAGCGAGGTAGCGTTCGCGGTCTGGCGGCGCGGCATGACGGCGGCCGTGATTGCTGTACTTATTGGGCTCGGGCTGGGAGCCCTGGCGTCGGAGGTGGTCCGGCATCAGCTGTTCGGGATCACGGCGCTCGATCCGATCGCGCTCTCGAGCGCTGTGCTCATCTTACTCGTTGTTTCGGCCGTGGCGAATTACCTGCCGGCTCGCCGCGCGGCGAGGTTGGATCCAATCCTGATTCTGCGCGACTGACAGATGGAGCCGACCTTCCGCTCTGCCGTTCCAACCTTCGTCGTGTCCGAGGTCGCCGCAACGGCGCGGTGGTACGCCGAGAATCTCGGCTTCCGAATCGCTGGCCACGTCCCGGCCGTCGAGCCTTGGGCCTACGCGAGCCTCATGCTCGGATCGGCGGAGCTGATGCTACTCCGCGCCGAGGGAGACGCACATCCCCAAGTCACTCCAGGGCGACCGTGGGGCCCATGGAACGCATATCTGCGCATGGACGGCGTGCGTGCGTATTACGAGCGTATGGAAGGGCACGCGTTCGTCACCGGGGAGTTGCGCAAGCAGTCCTACGGCGACTGGGAGTTCGAGGTGCGCGACCCGAATGGCTACATACTGGTGTTCGGCGGCGACGTGGCTATCCCCAAACTCTCAGCGGGAAGTACGTGATCCACGGCGCGTTCCTCGGCGCGTAAGGACATTCCGAACCGTCGCGCGCGCGGCGCCGCGTTAGGTGCCGCGCGCACGCCCAGCAACTCGAACCAGGGCGTCCTGGGTACTACGATAGCAAGACCTATGACGCGTTCTGGCCGGAGTGGCCGAATTCTTCACGATCGATCGCGAGGGGAGCCTCGGCGCGGGCGTGGAGTCACCCCGTGGATCGGGCAACCGCCCGGTCCTGTCGGTGGACCAACAGGACCGCACGTCATTGGATTGAACGGCGCGGGCGGCTCCAAGTTCACGAGCGAGCGCACCTCGAGATTGTGCGCGTTGACGAGCGCTACGTTTCCCGCCGCGCGAAGACCCACCGGCAGCACATTGCCATAAATGACCTCACCGCCTCCGAAGGCGTCGGGCTGGTTCTTGCCGACACCCGGCACCTGATCGAATACGATCGAGCCAAGATTTCTCACCGGAGTTGTCGTTAGGTCGATGATGATTACTTCGTCGGAGAGAGGAGAGCTGCCGAAGCCGCGGGTGCCGTCGGCCGTCATATTGAAGCTGTGCCAGGATGCAGCGCCGAGGACGCCGCGATCAGTGAGCGTCTCGGTGTTCATGTCCAATGTGTAGATGTGGCCACCGCCGCCCGTGGAGGCGATGACAACATGATCGGCGTCTTGCTTGATCATTCCGCACGCGATGAAACCGTCCGTGGCGATCTGGCCGAGGTACGTCATCGTGGGCACGTCGACGATGGCAATGCCAGCGGGATTGAGCGAGACGAACGCGCGGCGACTATCGGCGCGGAACACGGTGCACACGGGCGCTTTTCCGGTCGCGGCGCCCACGTCGAGACTGGCATCGACCGACCAACTCCGGTTGGCCTCATCGATTAGCACTTTTGTGAGCATTTTCGCACCGATGATGGCGACGAGCGCCGTTGCGCCGTCCGGCGAAACCTTGACTTGATGGGCGAGCGTCGGCGCGACCTTGAGCGTTTGCACAACTTGACGGGCGTTCGCATCGATCACGTACACGTTGCCATCGGTCATGCCGCCGACGTATGCAAAATCGGGCGTGTGGAAAGTGATAATGTGCGGTCCGGCACCGGCCGGAAGATTGATCTGATCGATCGGGGACAGATCTTCGAAGTTGCGAATGAAGAGGACGTTGCCTCCTTGGCTCGTGACCCACAGCTCCGTAGGCCTCTTCAGATCGGCTTCCTCGCGACGTGCCTGCGCGGCGGGAGAGGATGGCCGGCTGACGCTCGCATCCTG
>QHUV01000687.1 GCA_003222065.1 Gemmatimonadota bacterium
CTTCGAGAGCATATAGGTCGGTCGATCTATGCTGAAGGCGACACTGACCTCGCGTCCGTGGTTCTTGACCGCTGCCGCGCTCTCGGGCTCACGATCGCGGTCGCTGAGAGTTGCACCGGCGGTCTCCTGGGTGCTCGCCTCACGGCGATTCCCGGCTCGAGCGATGTTGTTCTCGGCGGGGTCATCGCCTATGCGAACCGCCTCAAGGAGGAGCTTCTCGACGTGAGTGAAGCCGCGCTGGCTAAATATGGAGCTGTCAGTGAAGAGGTGGTGCGCCAAATGGCTGAGGGAGCCCGCGCGCGCGCCGGCGGGGCGGTCGGCATCGCGATCACCGGCGTCGCCGGGCCGAGCGGCGGAACGCCGGAGAAGCCAGTGGGCACGGTCTGGATCTCTGCCGCATTCCCTGACGGAACTGGGGCAGCGCAACTGCGCCTGATCGGTGACCGCGAGGAGATTCGTCGGCGTGCAACGCAGGCCGCGCTAGAGCTCGTGCGGCGCGTGTTGCTTGAAAAGAACTGATTCTTCCCGGCTCGTCGCGTGCAAGGCGCACGGAGGTTGCACCCGTCGCGTGACCCGAGCAACTTTTCTCACGGCTGCACGCTCGCGTTTGCTCTCTGATCGCTAGCGCGTTTCCGCGCCGATATGCGAGCGATGCTCGCGAGGACTACTCAATGAAGCGTTCCGACAAGGACCCCGCGCGTCGCCCGAATGGTGAACAAGGCGATGCGATGACCGACGATTTTGTTCCCTCCGTGCGCAGCGATGCGGACGAGGCGGAGACTGCGTCCGTCGAAAGCTCCGCTGCGCCAGAGGAAGACGACGCGACGGACAGCGGCCCCGTCGCGCCAGATCGCGCGCTCGCTGACCAGCAGGACAAGTACCTTCGCCTCGCCGCGGAGTACGACAACTACCGCAAGCGCGCCGTACGCGAGCGACAGGAGGCATCAGTCCGTGGGCAAGCGGAGCTTCTACGAGGACTGATCGATGCGCTCGATGATTTGTCGCGGTTTGCGCACGTCGATCCGGCGACGACAGACACCAAGACGGTCGTCGATGGAGTTGCGATGGTCGAGCGAAAGATGCTCAAGACCCTGGCGTCGATTGGCGTCGAGGTGATCAACCCTGTCGATCAAACTTTCGACCCGGCGACGATGGAAGCTGTGGCGACTGAGACTGCGCTCTCACCCGAGGACGACCACGTTGTCGCGAAGGTCTATCAGCCAGGGTATCTCTTCAACGGTCAACTGCTCCGGCCAGCGCGTGTCGTCGTGAAGCAGTGGAACGGCTGAGGACGTACTAAGCGCCATGGCGCAGAACAAAGACTTTTACGCGGTTCTCGGTGTATCTGCGTCTGCGACACAGGACGAGATCAAAAAGCAGTACCGAAAGCTCGCGGCCCGGTACCATCCGGACAAGAATCCCAACGACGCGAAAGCCGCCGATCGCTTCAAGGAGATTTCCGAAGCGTATCAGGTGCTTGGCGACGCCGAGCGGCGCAAGCAATACGATCAAATGCGTTCGCTCGGCGCATTCGGTGGATTCGGCGGAGCGCGACCGGGAGCGCGCCCGGGTGCGGGAGCTGGCGCCGGCGGCAGCAGTGGCAACTTTCGCTTCGAAGACTTCGACATCGGCGGACTCGGTGGCCTCGGCGACATCTTCAGCTCGATGTTCGGCCAGTCAACGGGGCCGCGCCCGCGAAATCGCGGTCCCGAGCGCGGACAGGACGTCGAGATCCAACTGAACGTGCCGTTCAGGGTCGCGGCGCTCGGTGGCAAGACACCGGTCGAGCTCGAGGTCAACGAGGAGTGTCCGACGTGCAAAGGCTCTGGCGCGGCGCCCGGGGCGAAGCTCCAGACATGTCCGGAATGCAATGGTCGCGGAACGATCTCGTTCGGGCAGGGTGGTTTCGCCGTGCAGCGCCCATGTCCGATGTGTCTCGGTCGCGGCCAAGTGCCTAGCGAACGCTGCCCCACGTGCGGCGGCGTGGGTGAAGTGCGGACCCGTAAGAAGATTCTCATCACCGTTCCGCCGGGCACTGACAACGGCTCTCGCATACGCCTCAAAGGCCAGGGCGGTCGCGGCCAGCATAACGGCCAGACGGGTGATCTCGTGATCACCTTTCAGGTCGAGCCCGACCGCTTTTTCCGCCGCGAGGGTCTGGACATCATCGCTCCCGTGCCGATCAATATCGCGCAGGCAACGCTCGGCTCACGCATCAGCGTGCGCACGCTCGACGGCAAGAAGGTCGCGATCCGCATTCCTCCCGGCACCTCCAACGGCAAGCGCTTCCGCGTCCGCGGTCAGGGCATCGAAAAGGACGGACAAAAGGGAGACTTGATCGTGCAGGTGGATGTGCAGGTGCCCGAGAAACTCACGGAAGACCAGGAGCGGGCAATGAAGGAGTTTGCTGACGCTAGTGGGTTGAAGTACTGAAGGGCGGAACGGCGTGAAGGGCGGATACCGCGTAAAGGGCGGATACCGCGTAAAGGGCGGATACCGCGTGAAGTGCGGATACCGCGTAAAGGGCGGATACCGCGTGAAGTGCGGATACCGCGTGAAGTGCGGATACCGCGTAAATGGCGGGAGCGGTCAGTCCTTTCGCATC
>QHUV01000071.1 GCA_003222065.1 Gemmatimonadota bacterium
GGGTTCGTAACCCCTTCATCAAAAAGCAGGACCTGCTCTCTGAGATTCAGAGCATCGTCGACGAGCGCGACATGTCTCAAGTCGAGGTGGCCGACGAGACAGGCGAGGCACGCTCGCAGGTATCGCTATTACTCAACGGCAAGTTGCGCGGATTCTCGACGGACCGTCTGGCGCGGATCCTACTGCGTCTCGGCCGCGACATCGAGATCGTAATCCGTCCTTCGCGAGGTGGCCGGAAGGTCGGCGCGGTTCGCTTGGCGCGTCGCTAGGCGGCCCCACCACCTGATTCGGTGTCGCCGGCTCGCCGCCGGTGACGCCGAAATCGCGGGTCAGGCACACAGCGTTAGCGCGCGAGGGCTGGCTTGAAGGTCATCTGCCCGGCTGCGGCCGCCTGCCGTTCCAGCATCCAGAAGATACTGTGTTGCCCGCGCGACCGCGCGGAGATCGACGACACCCGATGGTCGGGTCGGTGCTCGTCGATCCAGTCGCGCTGGTGCGTGGCGATCGTTTGGACGTCCCGAACCCGTTCGTGATTGCCGTCGTCACGCGCCGAGTGTAACGCCGCGGCCAGGGCGTGGTATGCGACCTCGTAATTCGCGTGCGCGAATGCCTGACGATTGATCGCCAAGAGGCGCGGATAGGTACTCCTCACGTTCTCTGCGCTCGACATCGTATCGCTTTGTCCTTAGCCGCGTTGTTCGACTCCCCGCTTCACGCGGATCTCTCGGCGCGGCTCCAGGGTTTGCTGCGCGTCCAAGTCTTCCATCATGACGATCGCGCCGCGCACGGCGCGGTGGGCACCGAGCAGGGGTGAGCACGTCACACGACATCGGATGACGCGGCCCCGGCGATTCGTTGCCTCCAACTCGACCTCGATGAAGTGACGATCGCCGCTCAGGCATTCGCGTATGGGCTGTTTGAGCCGCTCGACGGGAAGGCCGAGGTCGAGACCCAAGAGGTGACGTCCGACGACCTCGTCGGGGCGTAGTCCCCAGAGGTCCTCGGCGTGATCGTTCCAGACGAGAATCTTCAAGTCCGCATCGACGACGGCGACGCCACCCCGCAGGCTCGTGAGAATACTCTCAAGAAACGCGTTGACGGTATTCAGCTCTTCGCCGCGTTGACGGAGCTCCTCATTGACGGTCTGCAGCTCTTCGTTGGTGGACTGCAGCTCCTCGTTCATCGTCTCGAGCTCTTCGTTGGTCGACTGGAGCTCTTCGTTCGTCGTCTCGAGCTCTTCGACCGTGGACTGGAGCTCTTCGTTCGTGGTCTCCAGCTCCTCGTTCGTCGACTGGAGCTCTTCGTACGCGGTCTCCAGCTCCTGATTGGCGTGCTCCAACTCGCGCTGAAGTCGCTTCGCGGAGCTGACGTCGGCGAACGCGATCGCGGCGCCAATGATGGCACTCCCGTCGAGCAGCGGCACGATGTGGACGTCGAGCCAGCGCGGCTCGCCCGTCGGCGAGCGCCATTCCACGTCGCGCAGAAGAATCGGTAACCGCTCGGCGTAGACCTGATCGATGTACGACCGGATCTCCACCGGCTGATAGGACATTCTGAGATCTTGAATCGGACGGCCAAGATCGGTCTGCGACAACGCGAACATGGAGCGCGCGCGCTCGTTGGCGAGGACGAGCGCGCCGGTCACGTCCACCACGAGCTGAGCGCTCGGGGCGACCTCGAGCGCGGCTTCGCGGAGGCGTATTTGCCGGTCGACGCCGTTGCCCGCCTCGTCAGGCGGACCATTTTGCGCGATGAGAAGCAGACGGTCGCGCAAGTTGAGACCCGCGCGCGGCACTTTCGTGAAGATGCGGCGTCGCAGATCGAGCGGCGAGAAGGTATTCGCGTTTGTCAGCAGCGTCTCGGCGCGGCCGAGGAAGAGAACGCCGCCATCATTCAGCGCGAAATGAAAGCGATTGAGGATGTGCGATTGCGTTTCAGCATTGAAGTACATGAGCGTGTTGCGGCAGACGAGCAAATCGACACGCGAGATCGGCGCGTCCTGAATGAGATCGTGGCGACCGAAGATCACGTTCCGCCGCAGGTCCTTGCGAAAGAGGTAAGCGCCGTTGGTATGCTCGAAGTACTTCTCGAGTAACGGCGGCGGCACGCCGGCTGCCTCGCGCTCGCCGTAGGACGCCTGGCGTGCGTTGGTGAGCGCTTCCTCATCGACGTCGGTCGCGTAGATCTTCACACGCTCTTTGTAATCCTGCGTGCCCATCAGCTCGGCGAGGAGCATCGCCAACGTGTACGTCTCCTCGCCGCTCGCGCATCCAGCACTCCAAACGCGGACCGGAGCCGCCGCCTTGCGCGCTAGGATATCGGGAATCGCATGTTCGCTGAGATATTCCCACGCCCCGGAATCGCGGAAGAACGCCGTGACGTTGATGAGAATCGCATTGAAGAGAATCTCAAACTCTTCGGGATGTACCTCGAGGTAATCGACGTAGTCGGGATACTGCCGCACGCCGACGAACTGCATGCGTTTCTGAATGCGGCGCTCGAGGCTCGCTGGCTTATAGCCGGCAAAGTCGAAGCCGCGACTGCGCTTCAGATAGTCGATGAGCGCGGTGAGGCCACCGGCGGTTTCCGAGCTCGCACTGGGCAGGGACGCATTGCGAAGAGCCACAGTGGCAATATGAGTGGCGCATCATGGCCTCGATAGGGCGCGCCTAGTCGTCACTCCCTGACATCCGTTGCGTGTGCCGCGCTGGATGCCTGGCCGCGTTCGCCGAATCGGTTTCCTCATCGGCGTCGACCGGCGAGTTGCGATCACTCAGGAGCACTTCGCGAATGGTCTCGGCGCGCCGCGCAGCGAGAGACGCATTGTCGGCCAATCGCTGCGCGAGCCGTGTATTTCCGCGTGATCGCGCACGTTCGGATAGTTGCCGGCTGAGTGACGCGCTCTCCTCGAGCGCGCGCAGGGCCGTCCAGAGCGCGGCATCGAGCGTTTCCGATTGCCTTCCCAGCAGTGCACCGGATGTCCA
Organism: Gemmatimonadota bacterium; assembly: GCA_003222065.1. Classification (GTDB taxonomy): domain Bacteria; phylum Gemmatimonadota; class Gemmatimonadetes; order Gemmatimonadales; family Gemmatimonadaceae; genus AG2. Next base: position 2,985 of record QHUV01000071.1, read on the forward strand.
CGCGTGTCCAACTCGGCAGCGAAAACGCACGAGCTTTTCTTCGCGCAATTCCCACAGCGTGCCGCCGCAGTCCGGACAGCCGAAGGCCGCCAGGACGCCCGGATGATCTCCCGCGTCCTCGATGCGCGATAGATCGATTTCGGAATACTCGGTTTCTTTCTGCGCCTCGTCGTTCGTCACCATGGCCTCCTCGACAGGCGTTCGCTTTGCGAGGTCATTGAGCAGTGCCGCCACGCCGTCCAGCTTCCTCACGTAGTCAACGGCGACGTGATCGATAGCGCTCTGCGGCATGGACGGAAACATGGCCTCTGCGGGATCCTGCACGACGGCAATCCCCCCACGCCGCTTGATCGCCAACAGCCCTGACGTTCCGTCATCGAGATTACCACTGAGAACAACGCCGATGACACGCGGTCCGAACGCCAACGCCGCGCTGCGGAACATCGGGTCGACGGCCGGTCGATTGCCATTCTCACGGGGGCCGCGATACAGGCGCACGTGATCGCGAAAGATCAACAGATGGTTGTCAGGGGGCGCGACGTATATCTCGCCTTCCTCGATGGGCTGTGCATCCACGGCGTGGACGGCATTGACCTTTCCCGCGCGTTTGAGAATGCGCGCCAACGCGCTCGTGCCTGTGGGTGGAAAATGAAGCGTGATGAAGATCGCGGCGCGGATGTCCCCCGCGAGATCACGCACGATCCTCGTTAGGGCTTCGACGCCGCCCGCCGATGCGCCGATGACGATGAGGTGCCGCGGAGGCATGAGTGGGCCTGGTTTCAAGGGGGCTACCGCGCGGCTACTCGCCCGCGGTCGCGCTCCGTGGCACTCGAGTGCTTCTCGGCAATCGAAGGGTGAAGACCGTGCCGTGTTCTCCGGAGCTGCTTGCCGTCAGATCGCCGCCCATGGCGCGAGCGAGATCGCGACTGATCGCGAGGCCTAGTCCCGAGCCCGTTTGCCGTGCCGCGCGAGGCACCGCGAGCTGCACGTACGGCTCGAAGACGAGTTCGAGCTTGTCGGCGGGGATGCCGATGCCGTCGTCGCCAATCGAGATGAGCACGGTGTCTTCAGTGGCAGACCAGGTTCCGCGCACATGGCCCTGCGCCGGCGTGAACTTGATCGCGTTCGCGAGCAGATTGAGCACGATCTGGCGCAGACGCTCTTCGTCGGCGCGGACCACCGCGTCCGATTCGCCGAGGATGAGGTCGACGATGATGCCTTTGTTGGCCGCCTGCGGGCGAACGAGCGAGACCAGCGCCTCGAGTGCGTCACGCACGATGACGTCGCCGATGTCGAAGCGGAGATGCCCCGTTTCAAGTTTACTAAACCCAACGAGATCGTCGACGAGTCGAAGAATGTAGCTCTGTGCCTCTTGAATGCGCTGCAAGTCACCGCGTTGTGCGTCGTTGAGGGGGCCGCGAATTCCGAGCGCGAGCAGCTCAGCGTATCCGCCCATCGCGGCGAGTGGCGTGCGGAGCTCGTGGCTGACGATCGCGATCAGCTTACTCTTCTCCTGGCTGGCTCGCTCGGCGGCGCGACGAGCGGCTTCGGCCGCACGGGCCAGCGCCTCCTGCGCCTCCATCGCCCGCTTCAACTCGGCGGTCCGCTCCTCCACGCGAGCCATCAATTCGGCGTTGAGCGAACGCACGCGCCGCTCCCGACGATGACTGGCGGTCTCGTCGGCGAGAAGCCAGCGCAGCTCCGTCACGATGCCCCTCCGATCCCGAACAACGCCGATCGAGGCCGTGATGTTGTGCTTTGTGCCGGATCGACCGCGAAGGCGAAAGCGGAATCCAACCTCGAGATCCTTCTGGCCGAACGCATTGAGCCGGCGGCGAAATGCGCGCCGTCCCGCCAGGCTGACGAAAACGGCGAGTGGCTTTCCCTGCAGCTGATCGTGGTCGACGCCAAGCAACGATACGGCCACCCGATTGGCGTCGGTAATGTTGGCCTGTGGATCGGTGACGAGGTACGCTACGGGAGCTTGCTCGAAAAGAGTGCGGTATCGTGCTTGCTCGGCTTCGAGCAGGGCGCGACTCGTGGAGAGCTCCTCAGTCTGCACATGGAGCTCCTCCTCGGCCACCTGCAGCTCCTCCAGAGCGAGCGTAAGGTCCTCGAGCCACCCAGCTCCTTCGAGGGTCGGCGGCGAGAGTTGGTCGTCGCGTATGTCGCTCCTGAGGCGGGCACGCGCCGCGCTCACGCGGCGCCCCCAATCGTCGATCGAGGCGTGCGACAGAATCTCACGCTCGTGCATCGGGCCGGCCCACTTGCCGGAAAACACGCGTCATTCCTTAGCGGAAGTTGCGAGGCGGCGCATTGCTGGCAGTACCCGCTGCCAATGTTGCAAGGTTCGTGCGGAACGCGAGACCGAAGCGATCGCTGCCTCGTATGCGTCGTCTAAGCGCCCGGCGTCACTGGGGGCGTGCATCATGCACATTTGAAGTCGGTGGGCGTTCCTTGCACGGGCTCAACCGGCGCACGGAGCGACGAGGCTGAGCCAGTTGCTGGAGAGACGAATGCCGGTTCGCGAGTTCGTGGATAGTTCGGGCACTGAATGGCGCGCTTGGGAGGTCACTCCCGATGCGATCTTCCCGCCGACGCGTGGAGAGGACTACCTCGCCGACTGCTATCAGTCAGGATGGGTGGTCCTGGAGACCAAGACCGGCGAGCGCCGCCTGCGGCTGTGTCCGATACCCCGGGAGTGGCAGCGATTGCCGGACGAGGCACTCGAGGCGCTTTTGCCGCAAGCCGAAGCACTCCCCGCGCGCACAGCGTCGGGTCGGGGTACCATGGCCGACTTGCCCGTGGTTCGGAGCTTTAGATATCCCGGGGGGCGTGTTTGGACGGTCTCGGTAACGCCCCATCCGACTACTCGCGATTCCAGCGTGTTACGCTTTTCCGCCGGCGCGCGGGCGATCGACGTCGAGGATTGGCCTCACGACTGGGCCGATGCGCCTGACGAGCAACTCATCGCGCTCCTCCGCCGCGCCGCACCCCGTGACGTACTACGGCAGTCGTCGGAGCTCAAGGACAATCGTTTGGACGAGCCACCGGTGTGACGCTCGCCCGTCCTGTGTCTCGAGCTTACTCAACCTGATCCCGATAGAACGCGTGCACGCACTCGTCGATCGCCAGCGCGACGAGCGCGGCGCGGTCGGTTGTCGTTAGGGGACACGCGGCGAGGATGCCGTCGAGCGTGGCACGGATCTCGGCGAGGGTCTGGTCGGCGGTAAGGCCACGCTCCTGCGCCTCACGGCAAAGCCGAGCAGTGGCTTGTGCGAGTGCGTCCGGCACGCCGCCGCGCTCGAGGTAGTCTTTGATCGTTGCTCCGAGTAACTCGCAGGCTGCGCCCGAGAACCCAAAGGTGCTCGTCGGCTGAGCATCAGGAGTGACGGAATCGAACTGCTCGGGCACTTCGGAGCTCCTCGCACCCTCGCGGCGGCTGGCGATGGCGTTATGGCAATGTCAGCGACTGACGTGCAGGGTTCGTTCGCCAGATTCGTTCCACCGTCGACTATCGGGCCCGTAGGGCACGTTACGCGATGATCAGCTTTGGAAGCGACGAGGGCGGCGATGCGTTTCTCGAGCGAGCCACGCGTGTTGCACTCCACTGGTGTGGTTCCGCTACCGGGGGCGATGGCGGTCGCCGTCAGTGCTGTGCGCACGATCGATCGGCCAGCCATCGACGTGTCCAACATGGTGCCGAAACGGAGCGTGATCTCGTACGCGCTGGCGATGTCGCCAGTCATCGTCGAGCCGCACTCGAGCCATCGAGACATCCGTTCACCCGCAAACGTCGCGTGCGCGTGTACGTACTGCGTCGCGATGACATGCCGCGCGGCGTCCGCGCCCTGAATGGGCACGCCGAACGATGCATACGTTTGCACGAGTGCTGGCCAGGCGCGTGACGGCGCGATCGTGAGAGTATCCGAGGACAGATGTTGCTCTCGCGTGAGCAGCAGATCGAAACGTCCGCCCGGCGCGTCGACAGTCATGTGATCCTGTTGATAGCTGCCTTGCGCGCCGGGTCCAGCCGATGCGCAGCCCGCCGTCACGACAATGAGCGCAACAACGGCGCGCGCAGAAATGGAAAGCATGAGCATCAATATCGATTAGTGAACGTGAAACAACCGATCACAAACGGAATAGGTAGGTGAGCTTCACGAAGAAGCTATCACTCGTTCGATCGAGCGATCGGAACCGTAACGCAACGGGCTCGGTGAGCGTGCTGCCGTAGCCAGCGAACAGCACGGTGCCGGGGTTGGGCTGATACGAGAAGAGCCAGTCGGCGCGAAAGCGATTGCTCGTGAACGCCCCCGCCGGCGCAAAGGTACCGTCGGGTTGGCGGAGCAGGATCGGCGCGAAAGTTCGCGTCTCGTCGCGCAGCACATCCTGCTTGGACGAATTGTATTCGCCGACCGCGCGGACGAACACGGCGCGCGATAGCTGATACTCGACCTTCAGCCGCGGAATGCGAGCAACCTGCACCGTCGACTGGTCGCTGCGCCGCACGTAGCCCTGGAGTTGATAGGTCCCGTCGACGCGAAGCTTCTGCGTCGGACGCCAAGCGAGGGTGAGGCTCTCATAGATGATGTCGGCCTGCGCCCACTCGTAGAAGTTCTCATCCTGCCCGAAGATCGCGAGCAGACTCGCCGAGAATGTGTTCCACGCCGGCGTGCTGAAGTTCAGAACGTAGTCACGATTCGGGATGCGGGGAGCGCCCGTGAACTTCACCGTGTCGGTACGGCCGTTGAGTGTTCGGGCGTAGTAATAGTTCGCGTAGAGGGAAGAATCGAAGCCGAACGTCTCCCAGTATACAGACGCGCCGGCCTGCCAGCCGCCGCGCAGCGCGGCACCCGTCGAAAAGTGCCATTTCTTCTCGATCGCATCTCCGTGGTTGAATAACTTGCGATACTGCCACATGAGATCATCGAACTGAGCGAAGGTGAAGCTCTCGACGAGCGCCCCGGGGTGGCCGTACCAAGTGAACTGCTGCTCCTGGGTGACGTGCGCGATGCCGGGACGGCTAATGAAGCCGGCACCGGCAATGAAACGGTCGCTGATGCCGCTCGCCGCATAACGAGAGCTGTACGACCGGCCAGTGCGACGCAGCGTCGCGTTCCACAGCGGAGCATCCGTCGTCAGATCCGTCGCGGCGGAATGCGTGCGACTCGCCGCGGCTTGCGCCTGCAAACTCCACACGTCGGCGAAGACGAGCCGTGAGTCGAGATCGGCGACACGGTTCGAGCTGGCACCGTCGACTTTGTCGGTGTACGTGAGGCCGATGCGGGACGCCGGCCCGAGCCCGCGCTGCAGTCGCAGAATGTTGAACACCGGATGATCGATGCCGCTCGCCGAATAGGCGCGATCATCCACCGCGGAGAGAAACGCCATCTCGGTGCCGCCAGCTTTACCAGTCAGTTTCGCGGCGGCAACGGGCTGTATGATGCGCCGCGTGTATACGACCAATGGTCATCGGGTGTCGATGTGCCTAACGTGTGCTGGGTGATCTCGGGATTGACGTCGAGCACGAGCCCGCGGCGAAGACCGGTGAGGCCGTCGATCGTTCCCGACTGGGCGAGGAATGACGCCCCGGACCGATTCGCCGCCGTCCACGTCTGCTCATGACCGGAGTGCTGCACCTCACGCACGACTTGGATCCGCCAGCTTTGCACGTCGGCCGACTGATAGCGCAAGGACTTGAAGGGGATGCGGATCTCGACCTCGTAGCCGGCGTCGGTGAGTCGACCCTTGGACTGAAAGACGTAATCGGGGCTGAGATCGGGCGCTTCGCGTCCCGCGGACGTGATCGTGAACCCCTGCGAGCGGCTGACGCCCTGCTCGACAATCGTGCCGTCCATCTGGACGCCTAACGGGTTCACACCGAACACCATCGCCTGGCGTCCGTCGCCGAAGGTGCCGAGAAAGATCTGGATCTGATCGTCGGCTCTGATCTTGTCGCGGTCGGCGAGGGTGGCGTGCACGGCCGCACGACCACCGTGTGGCTCGTAGGCGCGTATGCCGAAATAGATCGCCGTTGGTGAGTACCAAACGAGCACGGCGGTCGAATCCTCGGCCGGTAACCCGTCCTTGGGGGAGAACTCGGAGAAGTCGGTGAGTCGGACGGCGCGCGCCCACACCGCTTCATCGAGCACACCGTCGATGCGCACCTCGGCCTCGAGACGCGGTGCACGCGCGTGGATGGCATTGGCGCGGCCACTATAGGCCGTCGGAGCAGCCGCGGGCTCGCCGGTGAGCGTCTGAAATAGACCGAGGAGGGGAAGAAGCACCGCCGAACTTCGCACGCGGAGCGTGGGAGTGCAACGTGGTTGCTCGCGATCGTTAACCTTCACGGCATGTCCGAGCACTTCCGACGGCTCGAGCGCATGTATGCCGCCGCGCCGATCAACCAGTACTTTGCGCCGCGGCTGCATATTCCCGAGGCTGGCGTCGCCGAGCTGCGCCTGACGATTCGTCCCGACTTCCACCACGCCGCGCGGGCGGCGCATGGCGCGGTCTACTTCAAGGTGCTCGACGACGCGACGTTTTTCGCCGCGAATTCGCTGGTCGAGGACATGTTCGTGGTCACCGTGTCGTTCAATATCTACCTAACGCGTCCGGTGAGCGAAGGCGAGATCGTGGGGCGAGGGCGCGTCGTGTCGCGCTCGAAGCGATTGTATCTCGCCGAGGGCGTGCTCGAGGATGAGCGCGGTCGCGAGATCGCGCGCGGGAGCGGAGCGTTCATGCCGAGTACGATGTCGCTCGCGGAGTTGAGCGCATACCGGTGAACGCCTAACATTGCATCGTTGCTCAGGGTTTGCGCCCACGACGGCGAGCCCAGTTTCGAGAAGGCAGCTTAATGATGCCAGCCTCCCTTGGCCTATTTCTCTCCTTCATCGCCTAGCAGCGCTCGGAGCCGCGCGTCGAGCACGTCGGCGTCGACTGGCTTGCGAATGAACTCCGCCGCGCCGAGAGCGAGAATGGCCGCTTCATCCGCCGGGTCGACGCTGCCGCTAAGGACCAGCACGGGGATGTGGCGCAACTTCGAGGATGCCTTGAGACTCGTCAGCGCCTGTCTGCCCGTCCCGCCTGGCATCGCGATGTCAAGGACAATGATGTCAGGACTACTCTGACGCGTGAACATCACGGCTTGCATTGCGTCCATCGCGATGTCAACGACCCACCCCAGTGTGCGCAAGCGCGACGCGAGCATGTGGCTCAGCACCTTGTCGTCGTCCGCGATGAGAGCTCGTCTCCGTTTCGGCGGCATCATGCAGCTCCGGCAAACGTCGCCAGTGCTTGCTGAAGATGAGCGATCTCTTGCTCGAGCGCGGCGCAGGCGGCCTGAATCTCGTTCATCGAATTGCGACGCGCGAGCGTCTCGACGATCTCGGCGGCCTCGTAGCTCCGCTTCGCTTTGAGGCTGCCGACGCTGCCCTTGAGACTGTGCGCGGCGGTTTCGACGCCCCCGAGATCGCCGAGCGCGAGGGCCGACCGCACCTCGGCGAGTCGCCGCGGCCCCTCCTGACGAAACAGCTCGATGAGCTCACGCAACAGTTTGCGGTCGCTCGCAACAGCGTTCATGAGCGCCGCGCTGTCGACGACGTCTTGCAACGGCGCGGCCGGCCGCGATTCGCCCGAGCGCTGCCGCGCCGGACCGCGGACGGTCCTTTTCGTGCTGCCTAACGAGGACAGCCGCACGGCGCTGCGCTCGAGGTGCGATTCCAGCACCGTGAACAATTCCTCGAGATCGAACGGTTTGCCGACGTAGCCATCCATGCCGGCGTCGAGGCAGCGTTCCCGGTCGCCGGCCATGGTGTGCGCGGTCATAGCGATGATGGGGACGTGCCCACCGGTGTGCTCTTCGCCGGCGCGAATCTCCATCGTCGCGCGCAGGCCATCCATCGTCGGCATCTGCACATCCATGAGGACGAGGTTGAATCGCTCTCGCGCTACCGCCGACAAGGCGGCACGACCGTCGCCGACGACCTCGATCGAATGACCCCAACGCTCCAGCACCGCGATTGCCAGCTTCTGGTTGACGAGGTTGTCCTCGGCGAGGAGTAGTCGCGCGGGATGCGCACTTCGGACCGCGAGAATATCCGATGGCTGCGCCGCCGACGCGGCCGGCGATTGGCCCAGCGCTCGAGCGATAGCCGTTCGCAGTTCGCGCGACTTGATCGGCTTCAGAAGATGCGCCGCCACGCCGAGTTTGTGACAGCGTTCGGCACCACCGTCGCTGTCTGCCGAGGTGAGCATGACGATCGTCGCGCTGGCAAAGCGGGGATTCGCGCGCAACGTTTCCACGAGCTCGAAACCATTCATCTCCGGCATATAGCCATCGACCAAGAGCAGGCGAAACGGCGTTCCGCGATTCTCCGCCGCCTCCATGGCAGCAATCGCGTCGCGCGCGGCGGCAACCGCCGCCGGACGCATTCCCCAGCTGGTCAGCATTTCGTGAAGGATGAGTCGGTTGGTGCCATTGTCGTCGACGACCAGCACCGCCACTCCGCGAAGATCCTCCACCGTCGCATCATCGACCGGCTCGCTCCCGGCTCGCGTCACGAAGCGCGACGTAAAATGAAAGGTGCTTCCCTGGCCTTCGATGCTCTCCACCCAAAGCCGACCTCCCATCAATCCGACGAGGCGCTTCGAGATCGTGAGACCCAGACCGGTTCCAGTGTGCGATCGCGTCGCCGAGCTGTCTGCTTGTGCGAACGCATCGAAGATTAGCTCTTGCTTATCGCTCGGAATACCGATCCCCGTATCGCGCACGGCGAAATGCACGAAGACACCGGCCGCCGGACCGTCGACCGCTTCGAGCTCGGCGGTGAGAACCACCTCCCCACGCTCGGTAAACTTCACGGCGTTGCCGACGAGATTCGTGACGATTTGACGCAGACGCACGGCGTCGCCGACGATGACGGGCGGCATCCCTGGAGCGACGCGCAACGCCAGCTCGATTCCCTTCTGTGCCGCGCGGGGCCCAAGTGGATCTACGGCGCCGCCCAGACAATCGGCGAGCGAGAATGGCTCCGGCCTCAGCTC
>QHUV01000688.1 GCA_003222065.1 Gemmatimonadota bacterium
TCATGGTATCGCGGGCCGCACGCCGGCGGCGGAGTACATCGCGGCCGGGTCGTAGATCTTTCCGTCCTTCATCACGAACGTCACGCGGCGAATGTCGGCGATGCGCTGTTCGGGATGACCGTCGATGATGATCAGATCGGCCAGCTTTCCCGGCGCGATCGAGCCGAGGTCGTTGTCTCGATGCATCACACGGGCCCCGTTGATCGTTGCGATACGCAACACTTCCGGCGCCGGAATGCCTGCCGCGGCGTACAGCTCGAGCTCTCGATGCAGCGCAAATCCCGAGAAGCCATCCGTGCCGGCGACGATCGTCACGCCGCCGTCGTACATCGCTTTCACCATCTTCCCGAACGCAGCGAACGAATCGCGATAACGCTGATCGAGGGAGTCGGGCACAGGTAGTCCGCCGCCGCCGAACGACCGGCGTACGAGCGGTGGCATCCGGTCGGCAATCTCCGCCGCGCCAGGATCCATCTTTCCCGGACGCCCAACGAGCATCGACTCGAAGGTCACGACCGTCGGATCGATCACGATGTGCCGGTCATGCAACAATCGAATAAAGGCCTGTACTCGCTCGGACCGCAGATCGAGTAGCGCCGCTCGTTGCGCCGGAGCGGTGAAACGCTCGGGCGTCCGCGTGTCCTTCACGGAGTCGCGCCAGAAATTCAGGAAGAGAAAGTTGACGTGCTGGATCTCATCCGCTCCGGCGCGCACGAACTCCTCGGCCGTCATTCCGTTCGGCACGTGACCACTGACGCGCAACCCACGCTTGTGCGCCTCGGCGACGACGACCGGCACGAGCGCGGTGTCGAGCGAGCTATACACCTTGATCTGGACGTAGCCCAGATCCGCGTACCGATCGACCCACGCGCGTGCGCTATCGGGATTGGACACGAGGACCTTCGTCGGGCCGGCGAATGGGCCGGGACCATCCATGAATCCCGCGAGTAGCATTCGCGGACCGATCAGCTCTCCGGATTCCCAGCGGCGCTTCCTGATGAGCGTCTCATCAACATCGTTCGCCAGATCGCGAACGGTCGTGACGCCGGCAGCAAGATCCTGGAGTCCGTCGTCGTCCGAGGTGTGGACGTGCATGTCCCAGAGTCCGGGCATGAGCGTCTTCCCGCCGACGTCGATCACGTCCGCGTCGCGCGGAACGGTGACGGTCCCCGTCGCGCCGACCGCCGTGATGCGGTTCCCGGTGACGATCACGCTCGTGCGCGGTCGAATCTTCCCGGACTCCGCATCGAACAGATTCGCATTTGTGAATGCGGTCGGCCGCGCCGGCAC
>QHUV01000072.1 GCA_003222065.1 Gemmatimonadota bacterium
CCGATAATGGAGCGACGGACCGACGCCACGTTTGCGTGCGCGAGCGAGCAGATCCTTCGAGAGATCCAGTCCGTCAACACGAAAGCCGGCCTCGGCGAGTAAGTGGGCGTGGCGGCCTTGCCCGCAGGGGACGTCGAGGACGCGCGCGCCGGCGTGGAGTCCGAGAACTTCGATGAGCCGCGCGACTTCCTGGCGATCGCGCTCGAGGGTGAACAGCGGGTCATATTCTCGGAGGTACTGATCGTCGAAGTAGGTCGACCACCAGTCGGCAACCGCTATCGAGCGAGTTGCCGGATGAACGGCGTCGTCGGCGGCCGTTAGGCGATTCTTACTTCCGCCAAGATCTGCCAGCAATTCCGGTCCAGCCCCATTCGTCGACACTCAGAAGAAGACCGGCTCTCGATAGGCACCGAAAACGCTCTCCAACGTCGACCGGATCTCGTAGAGCGTACAGTACTGTCGCGCGCACTCGAGGATGTAGGGCATGGTATTCTCCGTGCCTCGCGCCGCCGTGCGCAGCGCCTCGAGCGCGCGGCGGCAGGCCGCATCGTCACGGGTCTTTCTGACCTTCGCCAGCCGTTCGCGCTGAGACTTCTCGGTATCCTCGCCAACCCTGAGCAGCGGGATCGTCAACTCCGGCTCGTCGGTGACGAATTCATTCACGCCGACGATTACGCGCCGCTGCTGCTCGATCTCCCATTGCTGTCTCGCCGCCGACTCGGCAATCTTACGCTGGAACCACCCCTGCTCGAGGCCGCGCACGACCCCGCCGATCCGGTCGATCTCGGTGAACAGCGATTCCGCTTCCTCCTCGAGGCGATTCGTGAGTGCCTCGAGGTAGTAGGATCCGCCGAGGGGGTCGATGACGTTAGGCACCCCGGTTTCGTAGGCGAGGAGCTGCTGTGTGCGAAGCGCCACCTGCACCGCTTGCTCGCTGGGGAGCGCAAGCGTCTCGTCCATCGAGTTGGTGTGGAGCGATTGAGTTCCGCCAAGTACCGCGGCGAGGGCCTGATAGGCGACGCGCACGACGTTGTTCATCGGTTGCTGCGCCGTCAGCGTAACGCCCGCGGTCTGCGAGTGGAATCGCATCGTCCACGAACGCGGGCTCCGCGCTCGATAGCGCTCCTTCATGTGCCTCGCCCAAATGCGCCGTGCGGCCCGGAGCTTAGCGATCTCCTCGAAGAAGTCGTTATGGATGTCCCAGAAGAACGAGAGTCGCGGCGCGAATTGATCGACGTCGAGGCCCCGCGCGATGCCCCGTTCGACATAGGTGAATCCATCGGCAAGCGTGAAGGCGAGCTCCTGCGCCGCCGTCGCGCCGGCCTCGCGAATGTGATATCCGGAGATCGAGATTGTATTCCACTGTGGGGCTTGCGCTGCTCCCCACTCGAAGCAGTCGACGATGAGGCGGAGCGCCGGCTCGATCGGAAAGCACCACGCGTGCTGCGCCATGTACTCTTTTAGAATGTCGTTCTGAATAGTTCCGCGCAGCTTGTCTGCCGAGACGCCGTGTTTTTCGGCGGCCGCGATGTAAAAGGCCCAGAGAATGATCGCTGGGCCGTTGATAGTCATTGACGTCGAGACTTGATCCATGGGGATGCCGTCAAAGAGCGTCTCCATGTCCGCAAGGCTCGAGATTGCCACGCCGGTCTTGCCGACCTCGCCTTCCGACCGCGCGTGATCGGAGTCGTATCCCATCAGCGTTGGGAAATCGAACGCCGTGGACAGTCCCGTCTGGCCGTGGGCGAGGAGGAACTTGAATCGCTCGTTCGTATCGCGGGCGCTGCCGAATCCGGCGAACTGCCGCATGGTCCACAGCCGGCCACGATATCCGGTCGGATGAATGCCTCGTGTATACGGATACGCGCCGGGCACGCCGAGGTCCGTTGCTGTCTGCGATGGCACGTCGAGCGCCGTGTACAGTGGCTCGACTTCGCGCGCCGAGTTCACGAAGCCAATCTCGCGGAGCTCACCCTCGGCGTACCGGCGACGCCACTCGGCGACTTCGGCGCGCAATCGTTCCAGCTCTTGCCGCGGATCCCCGTCGCTGAGCTCTTGCAGTTGATCTCGCGTGGACGTCATCGGGCGTCGTTCTCCGTATGTGTCAGAAGGTTCGCGCTGCGCTCGAGCAACTCGTCGGCGACGGCGAACGGATTGGTCTTGCCATTCTCGAGGTCGGCGAGTCGCGCGTCGAGCCAGCGATTCGTAGCATCGTCGCTCCACAAACGACGCCTCACCTGACGCTCTACAACTTCTATGACCCGCGCCCGCAACCTTGCTCGGCGGCGCTCGCGTAGCAAGCCACTTCGTTCAAGATAATGAAAGTGACGGTCCACGGCGCTCACGACGTCGGCAATTCCCTCGCCGGCCGGCGCGACCGTCCGCAGAACGGGTGGCGTCCACGTCGCCTCGTCGCTTTTGGCTGCCTCACGAGCGGCGCGGGCGGGATTCATCGCCAGCTTTTCGTCGCGCGTCATCGCTCGGCCGAGGTCGACCCCGTGATGTGCGGGGACATTCTTGAGCGTGTGGCCGCCGCGGAGTCCGAGCATCAGCTCAAGCTCATGGCGCAGGCGGTCGGACCCTGGCCGGTCGGCCTTGTTCACGACAAAGATGTCGGCGATCTCCATCAGGCCGGCCTTGAGCGTCTGGATCGAGTCCCCCGATTCCGGGACCAACACGACGACGCTGCTGTCCGCGGTGCGCGCAATGTCGAGCTCACTCTGTCCGACACCAACCGTCTCGATAAGTATTTGCTCAATACCGAAGGCATCGAGGACGTCGGCGACTTCTCGCGTCGACGCGGCGAGACCGCCAAGCGACCCACGCGTCGCCATCGAACGGATGAAGACGCCGGGATCGAGGGCGACGGACTCCATACGAATCCGATCGCCGAGGAGCGCTCCACCGGTAAATGGCGAGGTCGGATCGACGGCAACAACACCCACCGATTGTCCAGCCGCTCGGTATGAGGCAACGAGCGCCGTGGTCAGTGTGCTCTTCCCGGCACCGGGCGGACCGGTAATACCGATGCGCCGCGCCCGACCAAGGCGCGAATGAAATGTCGCGAGCAGGAGCTCGAAGCCCCGGCGGTGATTTTCGACGACGCTAACGGCTCGCGCCAAGGCGGCCTTTTTCCCGGCGTCGAAGTCGGCGAGAAGCCCTCATTGCAGGGCGCGTCGGGCGTCGCCGTCGCCACCGGCCGCAATGGTGGAAAGGTCTCAGCTCCCGCCTTGAGGACGTCGAACGCGTGCACCATGCCTCGCACGTCGTCGAGCGTTCCATGATAGATCGGGACGCGGCTGTAATTCGACTGCGCGATTCGCGCCGCCAGGGTGCGTGCATCGAGCGTGTCGTCCAGCGCGAAAATCTCGGCGCGTGGCGTCATCACGTCGCGCACGCGCTTCGCGCCGAATTCGACGACGCCACTGATGATCGCGATCTCCTCGCGCTCGCCGACACCCTCCAATTCTCCCTCGCGCAACAGATCGTGCAGTGCCTCGCGCTCGACGTCGACTGACGCGCGTCCGCGAAGGCGCTCGAACGGGGCAGCCGCGCGCCGTCCTAGACTGACGATCGGTGCCACGATCAACTCAACGGCGCGAAGCACCGGTACGACGACCGGAATCAGGTATGTCGGCCACTGCCGCGCCACGGCACGTGCCAGCACCTGTCCGGCCAGCACGACCAACGCGACGAACACCGCGACGTCGACGAGAAGTTGCGATCCGCCATGCTTCAAGCCCAGCATCACGCCTGAAAAGACCAACGTGAGCGCGACACCCGTGCTCGCGCCAATGAGCAGCCGGTGCGGGCGCTCGAGGTACGTCACCGCCGCGCCAGAGCCACGGAGACGCCGTTCCGTCCAGTGACGCAGCCAGATGCGGCTCACCGAGCGCACGGCCATGGCCCCGGCGGTCAGCCATCCGACGATCAACAGTGCGATCGCGAAGACGTACGGACGATCGAGGAGCTCGGCGCTCATCGAGGGGCCACCAGCGCCGGCTGCATGCGCTCGAAGTACACTCGCTCGATGCGGCGTCGCCTAACGCGTTCCACGACGACGCGAACGCCGGCGCGCGTCACCGATTCCCCCGATCGGGGAACGCGTCCAAACAGGCCATATACCAATCCCCCGACGGTCGTGACGCCGTGCACGCCAAAGTCGACGCCGATCAGCTCGCGCAGCTCGTCTACCGGGACGCGACCGGCCACCCAAAAGCGCGACGGCCCCTCGCGCTCGACGTCGGGCTCCTCGACATCGTATTCGTCGCGAATCTCGCCGACGATTTCCTCGAGCACGTCCTCGATCGTGACCAAACCCGCCGTGCCGCCGTACTCGTCGCTGACGATGGCGATATGAGTGTGGCTGGATTTGAAGTCGCGCAACTGGGCGTCGATCGTCTTTGTTGTCGGAATGAACACCGCGCCGCGTACGAGCCGCAGCCAGCCGCCCTCAGGTTCTGCGTCGGTGACCACGGCGGCGAGGAGATCCTTCGCGTACAGAATCCCGATGACGTTGTCCAACGTGTCGTCGTAGACCGGAAAGCGGGCGTGCTCGGAGCTGCGAACGCGATCGAGGACCTCGGACCAGGGCGTCGTCGCGGCGATGCCGACGATGTCGACGCGGGGCACCATCACCTCCCGCACCTCGGTATCGCCTAACGAAAACACGCCATGGAGGAGGGCCTCCTCGGCGCTGGACACGTCAGCCTCGGCGGCGACGACCTCCCGAAAGCGCTCGGCGCTCGTTTCCTCCTCGGCCGCTCCGTCGGCCGCCGGAAGAATGCGTTGTAGCGAGCGTTCGAGTGCCGCGCCGAGCGCGACGATGGGCCGCAGCAGCAGCGTCGCGCCGCGAATGAAATCGCGAAGGGCGTCAACAGCTCGCGCGCCGAGACCGTAACCGATCGACCGCGCCATTCCTTCCGTTAGCGCAACGAGTGCGACGGCGAGCAGTACGGCGGCCAAGGCACGCGTTGCAAATGACCAACCGGACGGCAGCCCCTGGGCGATCGCCGCGCCCGCACCCACGTGCGCGAGGACGCGAAGCGCCGACAGCGCGCGATGTGCTCGTTCCCGGTCGTGTATGGCGCCCCCCGGGTGCTCAGCTGGTGACCCGGCCGGATCAAAGGACAGAAGTGCTCCATCGGCAATGGAGCACGCGGCACCGACTATTGATGCGAGAGCGCAGACCAGCCACGGCACGATGATCACGCGGCGGACCTCGCGCTCCGCTGCCGGCGCGAGCGGCTATGGAAGCGCTGGAGCGACGCGACGAGCTCCTCCTGTCGGCGCCACATGCGGGAGGCGATGCGTTCGCGTCCATCCGGATGGTCGAAGCCCAGGACGTGAAGCACGCCATGCACGACGAGCCGCGTCAGCTCCTCGCGTAGCGATGAGCCGTGCGCGGCCGCGTTCCGCCGCGCAACGTCGGGAGCGACGTAGATGTCTCCAATCAATGGCCCACGCGGGGTCTCGGGCGCCAGCCGGAACGAAATGACGTCGGTTGGACCGCGATGCCGAAGATGTCGCCTGTTCAAGGCGGCGATCCGCCGATTGCCAACAAAGGTGATCGACAGCCGAGCATCATCGACTGCCTCGGCGCGTAGTACGGCGCGCGCGATCGCCGCGACGCGTCGCCGTGTGAGCGGGATCCGCACGCCGTCGTCATCCACGTCGACGACGCGCGTCATACCGACGCGAACTCGGACGTCACGCCGCCGCTCGACGCCGGGTAATCGATGCGATTGTGGTACATGCCGCTGAGCACGCGCACGAACTCGTCCTTGATGACGTCGAGCTGCTTGAGCGTGAGTGGCGCATCGCGCAGCTGGCCTTGCTCGATCCGCTGCCTAACGATGTGGTCGACGACGTCGCGGATCTTCTCCGGGGTCGGCTCGGCGAGCACGCGCGTCGCCGCTTCCACGCCATCGGCGAGCATGACGACGGCCGTCTCGGCGGTCTGCGGAAGAGGCCCGGGATAGGAAAACTCGTTCGGATCGGGCGTGACACCACCCCGCTCCTTGGCCTTCTCGAGGAAATACGCGATCGGCCCGGTGCCGTGATGCTCGGTGATGAACGCCCGGAGCGCGCGCGGCAGCTTGTGCTCCTCGGCCATCTCGAGCCCTTCGCGCACGTGGTTACGAATGATCTGAGCGCTCGTGCCGGGCTTGAGCTTGTCGTGCGGATTTCGCCCCTTTGCTTGATTCTCGACGAAGTACTGTGGCTTGGCGATTTTGCCGATGTCGTGGTAGTACGCGCCGACTCGAGCGAGGAGCGCGTTGGCGCCGATCGCGCGCGCTGCCGCTTCGGCGAGGTTGGCGATGGCAATCGTGTGCGCATAGGTTCCCGGCGCCTCGAGACTCAACCGCTGCATCAGCGGCCGATTGAGGTCCGACCATTCGAGGAGCGTCAAATCGGTCTCGATGCCGGTGAATAGCTCGGCCATCGGCAACAGGAGCAGCGCCACCAGGACCGAGACGACGGCATTGAGCGCGCCGTAGCCCGCCGATGTTAAAATCTCGTGTCCAGGGAGGTCGAGCGCCAGGCCGATCGCCACGGCAGTCGTTAGGTACGCGGCTGCGATGGCGAGAATCCACAGGTAGGTTTGATTCCGCCGACTTACGACGCGCACACTAAACGCCGCGACCGCGCCGCCGACCAGATTAATGAACAGACCGTTCGTGCCGCGAAACTCGCTTTGCCCGCCGACGAGCACGGCGATGACCATCACCGCGATCATGCTGATCCGCTGGTCGAAGAGCGCGCTCAGGACCACGGCGGCGATCGTAACGGGAATCAGCTCCGGATGAACCGGCCGCGCATGGCCGACAATTGCCGCGCCAACCAGGACGATCACCGTCGCGCCCGCGAACATCAGCAGCCAGCGAACGTTGCGATACACGGCGGGCCGGAAAATCAGAATCGTTAGGCCGAGGAGAGAAATGATCAAGAAGTCGAACATGATCGCGCCGATCACGCGCCGCGCCGCCCGCTCCGTCGCTCGCCGGTGATCGACGGCATCGTGCAGAGCGCGCAGCTTGTCGTGCTCCTCGCGGCCAACGACTTCGTTCGCGCCGATGATCTTCTCGCCGACGCGGACTTCATATTTCGCGGTCGGGACCGATCGACGCATGTCTTCCCGACGGAGCTCGGTCGCCGCGGCATCGGGCACGATCGTGGGATGAAACAGCGCGCCCAATAGGCGAAAGTAGATCCCGTCGCCGATGACCGACGTCGGATCGGGGTGGATGAGACGCGCCCGACTGATCAGCATCGAGAAGGTTTGAATGCTGTCCGAGGAGACCCGCCGCTCATCCTTGCCGCTGCGTAGGATGACGTCACCGCGCACGTTGTCGAGTGCGCCGCGCGAGGCGATGCCGGTGCCAAGCCATCGCTCGAAGACGCGCTGCACTGCGCCGAGCATCGGCGTCCGGCGGCGCTCCTGCGCCAGGTACGTCGCCTCGGGAGCCGTCAGCGTCACGCCCTGCGATGCCGCGGCTTGCTGAATTCCGATGACGACATTGCGCGGGTCAGCCGCTGCCGCCGCCCCGTTCACCGCTTGGGCGAACGCGGCCAGCTGGCGCCACGTCGAATCGAGCGCGCCCGGCACGAAGTCGAACACTGGCTCGACCGTCGCCGCGGCGGCATCGCGCTCCTTCGAGAGCTCGGCGTCGGATTTAGGAACGCTAAACGCGAACGGCGCAATGACGTTGTCCGATGCCACCGAACCCACTTCATAAACAGGAAAGTCCACCGCCGGCGACGCCGGAAAGAGCAGATAGGTGAACACCGCGAGCGCCAGCGCCAACGCAACGCGCGGTCCGTGAAATCGGAGCCGCGACCTGCGAGGTGCGGCGTCCGCCGCGTTCGCTCGCTCTGCCGGCTGCTCGAGATTCATCCAGCAGCCTTCTCGGCTTCATGCCGGTCGTACGCGCGCACGATGTCGCGCACGAGGCGATGGCGTACGACGTCACCCTCGTCGAAGTAGTGAAAGCCGATCCCGTCGATGCCAGGAAGGATCCGTTCGACCTGCAAGATTCCGGATTCCTCCTTCTTGGGCAAATCGACCTGCGTCTTGTCGCCAGTGATGACCATCTTCGAGCTCACGCCGAGCCGAGTCAGCAACATCTTCATTTGCACCGCGGTCGCGTTCTGCGCCTCATCGACGATCACGAACGCGTCGCCTAACGTGCGACCGCGCATGAACGCGAGCGGCGCGATCTCGATCGTTCGGGTCTCGAGTGCACGCTGAATCCGTTCGAACGGCATCATCTCGTCGAGGGCGTCGTAGAGGGGCCGCAAGTAGGGGTCCACTTTCGCCTGCATGTCCCCCGGCAAAAAGCCGAGGCTCTCCCCTGCCTCCACGGCCGGCCGCGCCAGCACGATTCGCCTAACGCGCTTCCGCGTTAACGCGTCTACCGCGGCGGCGACGGCAAGATAGGTCTTGCCCGTGCCAGCCGGCCCAATGCCAACGACGATGTCGTTCTCCTGCATCTTGCGGAGGTACTCGGCCTGACCTGGCGTCTTCGCCTGAATGACGCGGCGGATGCCGGGCAGCGCGATGCGCTGCGCGTCGACGGCCACGCCGCCGTTGGCGTCGCTGCCGAAGTCCTCGTCATAGTCGCCGTTGTCGCGCGCGTCGCCGCCACGCCGCCGATCGATCTCGTCGCTCAGGCGCAAGACATCGTCCGCCGTGAGCTCGAGACGCTGTCGCGCGGCGTCGAGCATCCGGCGAGCGATGTTCGCCGCGCGCTCCACGAAGTCCAATGGGCCTGTAATGCTCAACGTGTCGCCTCGTAAGGCGACCTTCACGCCGCCGATGCGCGACAGCTCGATGAGGTTGCCGTCGTTGACGCCGGCGAGCGTCAAGAGGTCGGCACCTTCCGTGTTTAGCTTTTGCGTAATGCTTCCGTCGCTCACGTCCCGGGCTCCTCGATGCGGATGTGAAGCTCCTTCAGGTCCTCACGCGGCACGGCGGACGGCGCGCCCTCGAACAGCGCGCGCGCCGCCGTCGTCTTCGGAAATGCAATCACGTCGCGCAGCGACGCGGCGCCGGCGAGTTGCATCGCGATCCGATCGAAGCCGAACGCAATGCCGCCGTGCGGCGGCGCCCCGGCGCGCAGTCCCTCCAGCAGAAAGCCGAAGCGGGCGCTCGCCGTCGCTTCATCGATGCCAAGCAGCGAGAAGATGCGCGATTGCAGCGCTGGATCACTGATACGAATACTGCCCCCCCCGAGTTCGGTGCCGTTCAGCACGACGTCGTACGCTCGCGCGCGTACCGTCTCCGGCGCGCTGTCGAGCTTCGCGACATCCGCCGGGTGGGGCGCCGTGAACGGGTGATGCACCGCCGCCAAGCGACCGGTGCCCGGGTCTCGCTCGAATAGCGGAAAGTCCGTCACCCAGAGAAAGCTTCTCACGTCCTCCTTGACGAGCGCGAGCCGGCGTCCCACGTCTTGACGCACGCGATCCAGTGCGGGACTCGAAACATGGTTCGGCCCCGCCACCAATAGCGCCAGGTCGCCCTCCCCCAGGGCGAGCTGCGTTGCTGCACCGTCATGCAGGAATTTCGCCGCCGGTCCTTCGAGCTGGCCGTTCGTGCGTTTGAGTCTAACCAAACCGCCTGCGCCGGCACTCTTTGCGCTCGCCTCGAGCTCGTCCAGTTGCTTCCGACTGAGCCCCGACCCGCCAGGGACGCGGATGCCACGGACCCGCCCGCCCTGGGCGATCGCGGCGCGCGCGATCGTGAACTCCGTGTCGCGAAACACATCGCTCGCGTCGAAGATCTCCAGTTCGTACCGAAGATCGGGCCGGTCCGAGCCGTAGCGTTCCATGGCATCCGCATAGCTCATACGTCGGAACGATGCGGGAACCTCAAGTCCAGCCTCGCCCCACAGTGCGGCGATCAAGCCCTCGGTAAGGGCGACGATATCGTCCTGGTCAATGAACGAGGCTTCGATATCGATCTGTGTGAATTCCGGCTGGCGGTCGACGCGCAGGTCTTCGTCGCGGAAGCACCTCGCGATTTGGAAGTAGCGATCGAACCCCGCCACCATGAGCAGTTGCTTATACAGTTGCGGCGACTGCGGCAACGCGTAGAACTCGCTCGCATGAACCCGGCTCGGCACCAAGTAGTCCCGCGCGCCCTCAGGCGTGGGTTTGGTGAGAATCGGAGTCTCGACTTCGAGAAAGCCGCGATCGCTCAGGAATTTCCGCGACGTCTGCATCAACCGATGTCGCAGGATGATGTTCTCCTGCAGCTCGGGGCGGCGCAGATCCAGGTAACGGTGGCGCAGCCGCAGCTCCTCAGCGGGAAGCGGCTCGCCGCGCACCCGCGCCACGGGAATCGCTGGGGCCACCGATGGGCCGACGATCTTGAGGCTCTTCGCCCGGACCTCGACGTCGCCCGTTGGAAGCTCATGGTTCCGCATCTCGGTCGGGCGTGCGACGACCTCGCCTTCGACGAGCACGACGCTCTCCGGTCCAAGCGTGGCGGCGAGACTGACGGTTTCCGATGACGTAAAACGCGGGTCGAATGAGATCTGTATGAGACCGGTACGGTCACGTAGATCGACGAACACCAGCTCACCAAGGTCGCGTTTTCGATGTACCCAGCCACCGAGGCGCACCTCAGCCCCGGCGTCGGCGGCGCGTAGCGCACCGCAAGTGTGAGTGCGAATTGTGGTCGCTAATGAAGGAGATGCCGGCATCAGAGATGTTCAGGCGTGGTGCCAAAAGCTGCGTCGAGTATACGATCGCCTGGACGCAGCGGGCCTCGCTCAGCGACGAGCACGAGCTCGGCGTGCGCGCGCGAATTGTCGGCGCGCGAAAGCGAGGCTGGCGGGGATTTCGCGGACCGGCCCATTTGCGGGAACTGCAGACCAACGCAAGTGCGTCCCGACGTTGTGGCCGCGGTCAGAATGAGCCCGTCGGATGTCGCGGCGCATCCGCCAAGGGAGCGCATGCTGCTTCGCTAAAGGGACCATTCGTGCGCTGAAGTCTAATTGTGACGCGAAGTTAATGGTAGAGCGTCGCTTGACCCTCCTTCCACACCTGAGTAGCCTCTAGGCGCAGATGGAGTCGATCAGAATGAGTGCGACGTCCCCGAAGAACCGAGAGAACCTCCTGAACATTACGCTGGCCGCGGCGGAGGCGCGGTTGCGCGAATTCTTTACGCAGGCGGGCTTACCCGTCTATCGCGCCAA
>QHUV01000689.1 GCA_003222065.1 Gemmatimonadota bacterium
CGGCGGACACCGTTGGTACCATTTCGGCGTTCGCCGGGGACGGCAGCGCGGCGCTCGTCGGCTTTCAGCTCACGCTGATTGCGAAGGCGACCGATCGTTTCGGCAACGCCATCTCTGGCGTGGGAGTGAGCTGGTCGGCGAGCAGCGGTATCCTGCAGCTCCCAAACAACGCCACCGACTCTACCGGCAAGGCGACCAACGTCATCACGGTCGGTCCAGACACGGGGAAGGTCGCGATCAGCGCTACCTCCCGGTTCAACACGATCACGTTCACGGTGAGCGCGCTGCCGACAAAGTGACGTCGCCTTACGGCGTCAGCTCCTTTTTCAGGCGCGCGATAGCCGCACGTGCGTGCGCCGCGGCACCGCTCGTCGGATAACGCTCTATCAATCGCCGAAGCTCGACGAGCGCTCGCCTCGGCTCGCCTAACGGGCCAATGAGCAAATCGACGAGCCGGTTGGTCGCATAGATGTCCTGTCCGGCGCTGATCGTTGAGATCTTCTGCGCCTCCCGTAACAACTCGGCCGCGCGCTCCGCGCCATCCGCATCCTTGGCGTAGAGATCGGCGGTCCGCATGCGGAGCTCGACCTCGTTGGGCGAGCTGGCGATGAGTTCTTCGAACGACGCCAACGCCTCATTAACCTTGCCCTGCATGACGAGCGATTGCTGATACGAGTATTGTTCCTCGTACGGCGTGCTCGCGCCGCTCATCGTCAGGTGCGTCCAACCGCCGCCCGCGACGACACCCATTAGCAAGCTGACGCTGGCCGTCGCCAGGCCCGCAACCAACGCGTAGGCCAACGTCCAAACGCTGACCCGCCCCATCGCCAGGTCGAGGACGCCCAAGGTAAGGCCGAATACCATTCCGCCGTAGGCGAGGGCCCTGATCCGGTCGAGCGCCGCCGGTCCGTGCTTGTCGAAGATGGTTCTGCGGTATTCGCCCATAGCGCGTGCACGACGGAGCCGGCCACGCTCTCGTCACGCTACCGACTAGAATCGGGCCTGTCAGTCCGGCATATTCTTCTGTCATTATCTTCCGGACCTGGAGCAACACGCATGGCCGACACGGCAACTATTGGGGCGCTCAAGCGCACGCCCTTCTACGACATACACCGCGCACTCGGGGCCAAGATCGTCCCCTTCGCGGGCTACGAGATGCCCGTCCAGTACCCGACCGGCATCACCGCCGAGCACAAGGCAGTGCGTGAGCGGTGCGGGCTGTTCGACGTCTCGCACATGGGCGAGTTCATCGTCTCCGGCCCCCAGGCGATTGAGTTCGTGAGCTACGTGACCACGAATGACGTTGCCAAGCTCGGCGTCGGGCAAGTGCACTACTCCACGATCCTCAATGACCGCGGCACCATCGAGGACGACTGCCTCGTCTACCGGTTCCCCGACCGACTGATGATGGTCGTCAACGCGTCGAACATCGAGAAGGACTTCGCCCACGTCTCGCGGCAGCTAACGAGATTCGACGCCCAGCTCGAGAACAAGAGTGACGACGTCGCCCTCCTCGCCCTGCAGGGCCCGGAGGCAGCGCGCCTGCTCCAGCCGCTCACCCAGACCGAACTCACCGGCATCGGCTACTATCACTTCGTCGAGGGATCGGTTGCCGGCTGTCCGGCAATCATATCCCGCACGGGGTACACCGGCGAGGACGGCTTCGAGCTCTACTTCGACAATCGTTATGCGGTCGCGCTCTGGGAGGCGCTGATCGGGACGGGCCGCGCCACTCCCTGCGGGCTTGGCGCCCGCGATACTTTGCGCCTCGAGATGGGGATGGCGCTTTACGGCAGTGACATCGACGACACCACGACGCCCCTCGAGGCCAACCTCGGCTGGCTGGTCAAGCTCGCGAAGGGCGACTTCGTCGGCCGTGCCGCGCTCGTCAGGCAGAAAGAGGCCGGGATTCCACGTAAGCTCGTCGGCTTCGTCCCCGACGACAAACGCAGCATCGCCCGCCACGGCTACGGAGTCATCCACGCCGGCGCGCCGGTGGGCGAGGTGCGGAGCGGAACTATGAGTCCGACGTTAGGCATTCCGATCGGCACCTGCTATCTGCCCACTGCCGCCGCCAACGAGGGCGCCGCCGTCGAGATCGACATCCGCGGCAAGCGCGTCCCAGCGAGCGTCGTGAAGATGCCCTTCTATAAGGAAGGGAGCCACCTGTGACGCGCGTAGAGCGCAGAGCGTGGAGCGTGGAGCGTTCTTGTCATCCTGAGCGAAGCGAAGGATCTGCTGTTCGCGAATCAACGCCAGATCCTTCGGCCGCTACGCTCCCTCAGGATGACAAAGTATGCGAGTAGCAATCCTCACGATCTCCGACGCCGGCGCGCGGGGCGAGCGCGCCGACACCTCCGGAGATGCGATCGTCGAATGGGCCGGCGCCAAGGGCTACGCCATTGCCGACCGCAAGCTCGTCCCCGACGACACCGTCCGGATCGTCGGTGTCCTAACGAGTTGGGCGGATGCGAACATCGTTGACTTGATTCTCACGACCGGCGGCACCGGCTTGAGCCCGCGCGACGTCACCCCGGAAGCGACGCGCGCCGTTCTCGACCGCGACGCGCCCTCCACGCACGACGCGCAACGCGCATGAAGGTTCTTCTCACACTCCAGGACGTCGAGCCAGCCGTTAGGCTCAACGCGCTGCTCGAGAGCGAAGGGATCGAGACCGCCGTCGTCTCCCCGCTCGATGACATGCGCGCCACCATACGACGCGAGAAGCCGGACATCATCGTTTTTAGCGCCGACCTGGCCGACCCGGCATCCGTCGCGCTGGTGAAGGAACAGCTCTGGTCCGGCGCCGCTTCCGTCGGCCTGTCCGACGTCGCCGATGAGGAATATCTCGAGCGGCTCCGCTCCGCGGGCTACGTCGAGATCTACCCGAAGCCGGTGAGCTACCCGGAAGTGCTGGCCGGGCTCAAGCGGATCCTCGAGCGTCGCCGGCTCCAGAGCCTAACGGGGCTCATCGGCGAGAGCGACGCCGTGCGCGAGGTGATGGTCCAGGTCGAGCAGATGGCGCCGGTGACGGCGACGGTGCTCATCGAAGGCGAGAGCGGGACAGGAAAGGAGCTCGTCGCCCGCGCGCTACACGTGCTGAGCGGCCGGAAGTCCAGGCCCTTCATTGCCGTCAACGTCGGCGCGCTCCCCGAGACGCTGCTCGAGAGCGAGTTGTTCGGCCATGAGAAGGGAGCCTTCACCGGCGCCGCCGAGCGGCGACTTGGCCGTTTCGAGCTGGCGGACCGCGGGTCCATCTTCCTCGACGAGATCGGCGAGATCCCTGTCGGCACTCAGGTCAAGCTCCTGCGCGTGCTCGAGGAGCGTGAGTTCATGCGCGTCGGCGGGACGTCGCCGATCAACGTCGACGTGCGCGTCATCGCCGCCACCAACCGCCCGCTCCGCGAGCAGGTGGAGCAGGGAACGTTCAGGACCGATCTCTTCTACCGTCTCAACGTCCTGCGCATCCATCTGCCGCCTCTTCGCGACCGGCGCGAGGACATACCAATCCTCGTCCGCCACTTCATTCAGGAGTACTCCAAACAGCACGACCGCCCATTTCACGGGATAGGCGTCGAGGCGATGCAGATCCTCGGCGAGTATCCCTGGCCGGGGAACGTCCGCGAGCTGCGGAACCTCATCGAGAGCATGGTCGTGCTCTCGCCCGGGCACGAGATCCAGCCCGAGGATTTGCCCAGACAAATCCGAGACGGCGGCTCCCGGTATTTGCCGGTGCACATCGGACCGATACTCAGAAATGAAGAGGGCGCTGCTGGCCGCGAGCTGGAGTTCATCGTGCGGAGTCTCATCGAGCTC
>QHUV01000073.1 GCA_003222065.1 Gemmatimonadota bacterium
CGCGACGTGGAATGCACTCCGCGTCACGCCCGGTGCGAAAGCGCATCTTGCACTCGAGGATCTACTCTCAATTGCGCGCGAAGTCGCTGGTGATCGGCATCATTTCCGCGCCGTGCAACTGCCAATCAATCTCGCAATGCCCGAAGCGGTACGCGATGCGACGCAACCGCTTGGCAAGAACGAGACGTTGGTGCCCGCGCTCGAAGCAGGGGCCGCTCTCGGCATCGGAGTGGTTGCGAGCGCCTCGTTGATGCAGGCGCAGCTGACGAAGGATCTACCGGAGTCGATGCGAGAGCTCTTCCCCGCCCAACACACCGACGCACAGCGAGCGATCTCGTTTGTGCGGTCGCTTCCTGGCGTGGCGACAGCATTGGTCGGCACACGGTGCGTCAAGCATCTTTCGGAGAACCTCGAGAGCGCGGACCGAGCGCGCAGCCTAACGCGGTGATGCGTAGCTCCCTCTCGCCAAGCAATGGTCGACGCTGAGAGCCGGCCGTCGAGGTCAACTCATCATGACGGCCGGCGGTTCAGAAATCCGTGGCCCGATTCGGAGCCGCGCGGGTTGCGCGACGTCATTCGTTGGTCGCTCCAGCGACGTCGCCAGAGCCTTCCTCCGGATCCACCGCCAGAGACGTTCCCGCTCGCACAATCGACGTTCGGGCGACGCGCAGACCCGGGCGATCTGAGCGTCACGTGGATCGGTCACGCGACTGTGCTGCTCCAGCTCGGCGCAATCAACGTCCTCACCGATCCCATGTGGAGTAAGCGGGCGTCCCCCGTCTCATTCGCCGGGCCGCGCCGGTTGGTAATCGCCGGCGTCGATCTCGACGCATTGCCGCCGATCGACGTCGTGCTCATCTCGCACAACCACTATGACCATCTGGATCGTTGGACGGTAAAGACACTCGCCGGCCGGCAGCCAGACATTCAGTGGATGGCCCCGTTAGGCCTGGCGTCGACACTTCGCCGGTGGGGAGCGGCGCGCGTCCGCGAGCTCGATTGGTGGCAGGATGCTTCCGTAAGTACTGCCGGAGGACAGCTCAGCGTGAGCTGTGTTCCTGCTCAGCACTTCAGTGCGCGCGGCCTCGGCGATCGCGGACGCAGTCTATGGTGCTCGTGGGTAATGGGCTCACGAGACCGTCGCGTCTTCTTCGCCGGCGACACGGCATACCATCCGGAATTCACGTCGATCGCCCAGCGCTACGGGCCGTTCGACCTCCTCATGCTGCCCGTCGGGGCGTATGAGCCACGCTGGTTCATGCGCACGGTTCACATGAATCCGCCGGAAGCGATGAAGGCATACGCTGACCTCAGTGCGTCGAATGCGACGGCGCCGGCGATGCTTCCGATTCACTGGGGCACGTTTCGGCTCACCGACGAGGCGATGCAGGAGCCACCGGAGTGGACGACGCGGCTATGGCGCGAGGCTGGTCACGATCCAGCGAAGCTCTGGTTGCTCCGGCACGGCGAGACAAAGAGGACCACCGCCGGCAACTGACGACTGACGATTGCTGCGCCTCTAACGCCCTCGCTTAGCCTCACGGCACCCAATCGGCGATATAAATGTTCAACTCGCTGACGGGTGCAGCGCTCCGATTGGCCGCCCAGACGAGCTTCCTGCCGTCGGGGCTGAACATCGGAAAGCCGTCGAATTCGGGATGAGTGGTCAGTTGCTCGAGCCCAGTGCCGTCGACGTTGACGAGGAACAGATCGAAGTTCCGACTGCGCGGACTCTTGTAATTCGAGGAAAAGATGATGCGTCTCCCGTCGGGCGTGAAATAGGGCGCGAAGTTGGCACCGCCCAGATCAGTGATTTGATGTTGGCCGGATCCGTCGGTGTTCATGATCCAGATCTCCATTCGGTTCGGCCGGACCAAGCGCTGACCCAATAGCTCACGGTAACCGGCGAGCGCCGAGTCGCGCGGATGCCACGCTCGATACACGATCTGCGTTCCGTCTGGCGAAAAGAACGCTCCGCCATCGTAGCCGGGCGTGGTCGTGAGACGCCGGACGTTGGAGCCGTCGGCGCGCATCGTGTAGATGTCGAGGTCTCCGTCTTTGAGAGACGTGAACACGATCGTCGATCCATCGGGCGACAGCGTGCCCTCGGCCGTGTAGACGCCATAGTTCGTTAGGCGGCGAAGATTGGACCCGTCGGCGTTGGCGGTGTAGATGTCATACGGGTCGAGGCGCCAGACGTAGCCTTTCGAGGGATCGGGACGGGGTGGGCAGGTGCTGTCAACGGCATGAGTGGAAGCGAAGAAGATCCGCTCATCACCGCCGAAGAAGTAGCCACACGTCGTTTTCCCCACCCCAGTCGAGACGCGATGGACGTCGGTGCCGTCGACGTTCATCACATACTGCTGATCGCAGGTGCGGCCGTCGCGCGTCGACTGAAAGATCAGACGCTTGCCGTCGTGGCTGAAGTACGCTTCGGCGTTCTCGCCGCCGAACGTGAGTTGCCGGACGTTCCGGAGATGCCGCTCGCCGGGCGCCGCCGTAATGTGGGCGGCCGAAGCGGTATTTGATTCGTTAGGCGCCGGTTGGCGGCTGGAGGCCGAGCAGGCGCAAAGAGCAAAGGCCGCCGCTCGATGAAGAGCGACGGCCCGCACTAATCTCGAAGGCTGCCGAGGCACGCAAGGTCGCATGCCCCGAATTTATGAGGTAGCGATCAGGGCCGCTTTGCCTGGGACGTCGGCAGGTGTGCTGCCTCGACCGAAGCGATGGCGAACAGCTCCTTCTGCGTAGTGCCCTTGTCCAGAAGGTCGATCGCCTTGCGCAGCGGCGCATCGTACGGGAGATCGCGACGCTTCGCGGCCGAATCCCCGAATGCGAAACGCGCCACGCGCTGCTCCAGCAAACGATCGACGTAGCGTCCGGCCGCGTCAAAGTCCTTGCGCTCGATGATGACACCCTTGGCCTGCAGGCGTCTCAGCAGTTCGTCACGCCACTGCGGCTGAACCTTGAAATCCTTGTCGACGGTCTTCGACAGCTCGAGCGAGTAGTCGTAGTACGTAGTGTAGAAATCCTGCTGCTTGGTCGCGAGGGTCTTCGCCAGACGCTGCTCGGCGCCGGTCAGGGTGTCATCTGCTACAATGACGTCCGGCGTTATGCCGCCACCACCGTAGACCAATCGTCCCACATCTGAGTGATACTGCGGCCGGTTCTTCTTCACACTCTCAGTCTCGGCAGTGGTATCGGGCAGCGCTTCGACGAAATGCCCATTCTCGAACTTTCGCTCCTTCTGAATGGAGCGGCCGCTCGGCGTGTACCACTTCGCGGTCGTGAGCTTGAGTGCATAACCGCCGTCGAGGTTGAACACCGACTGGACCAGGCCCTTCCCAAAGCTCGTTTGACCGAGAATGAGCGCGCGATCGTGATCCTGAAGCGCCCCAGCGACGATCTCCGACGCCGAGGCAGTGTATTCATCCGTTAGCACGACGAGCGGCGTTGTGGGAAGCGAGGGAACGCCGTGCGCGACGTACGGTTGCGTCTCGCCATTCCGTGCGCGGATCGAGGCGATCTCCTGGCCGTCCTTCAGGAATAGGTTGCTGATCGCCAGGCTCTGATCCAGGATGCCGCCGGGATTACCGCGGAAGTCGAGCACGATACCCCGCACGTTCTGCTTTTGCAGCGAACGAACCGCTTCCTGGACCTCCTGCGCAGCCGTCTCGTTGAAGCGGTCGAGCGGGATGTAGCCCACCTTATCGCCGTTCCCGGCGAACGATATTGCATAACGAACCGCGGGCACGTGGATCTGCGCTCGGGTGAAATGCACTTCGATCGGATTGGCGACACCGGGACGAGCAAACTTTACCGTCACCTTCGTGCCTGGTGTGCCCATTAACAGATCCTGCGCTTGTTGCGTCGTCCAATTCACGACGCGAATCGTGTCGATTTGGATGATGCGGTCGCCTTCGCGCACACCAGCCGCCTCAGCCGGAGTGTTCGGAAAAACCTTGCTGATGACGATCTGATTCTGCTGCGGCTCGATCTGCATGCCGATGCCGCCGTAATGGCCACCGGTGCTCGTCGTGAATGCCTTGAGCTCCTTCGGTGCGAGCAACTCACTGTATGGATCGTTGAGCTCCTTCACCAAGCCTCTGGCCGCCTTCTCGTAGAGCTGACCGGTGTCGAGCGTATCGACGTAGCGCTCATTGACGAGCTGCAGGACCTGATCGAGCAGGGCCTGACTGCCGCGCACGACACGCGACTGTAGCATGAATCCGCCAGCCACGAGCGGCAAGGCGACGATGCTGGCGAGGACGACTTTACGGGAGCGGATAATCCGTGACATCAATTTGCCCAGCTTGGGGACGAAGAATTATAGCGGACGTTGGTGAGCGAGGTCAGCCGCGCTCGCCTTCAACGGGCGGCTCGTCCCTGCGGTCGCCCTGAGTCCAGATTGCTTTCCAAGACATTTCGACCCCGGAGCGAAACCGCTTCTTGGTGAGACGCAGCCCCTCGGGCGAGATGGCGACCGTGTACGCCTCGCCATCGATCGTGATTTCCCGCCGAATCGTTCGTTCGAGCTTCGTGGCCATGAGATTTCGTCATACCCGGCGCGACGAAGCCGGTTTCGCCTCAGCCTCCATTCAATCAGACGCCCCGCGCCGCCAAGACGTAATCCACGAACCACTCGCGCTGCTGCTGTCTTACAGACGCGCTCCGTACCACACCCGCCGATTCTAGCATTTCATGGGCCGGTTGCAGGACGCGTTGCAGGTGTGATGGATATCGCTGCATGAGTGGCAGGAGCTCCTTCAAGCGGTCGAGCGACACCCGCCAGGTGAGCACGCCCTCAGCGCGCGCGACCTCGAGCAAACGATATAGCCGGCGCGCCACGGGCGAGTCGAGCTCCAGGTAGCGCGTCACGGACAAGGCGGATGTAAATCGGCCAGCAAGATTCTCGCGAATCGGTGGCGCGATGACCACGCGAGCGACGCCCGGCTCGGCGGTGGCAACGCTCTCGAATAGTGCGAGCTGATCGCGATCGGCAACGCGTCGCCGCTCGATGACGACCGAACTGAGAATCGAGAAGCGCCCTTCAATTGCGCGTCCCGCAGCGGAGCTGTAGTAGCTGCCCGCGGATTCGAGAGTCGTGCGTTCCAACCGGGCGAGCGCGCCACGAAGCTGCTCGTAGGTGCGACCGTCAACTTGACGCCCCATCGACCGAAGAAACGCGTGAAGCGTGAAGGTGATCGCACCGTCGCCGGGTTCACCGGCCTCGTGAAAACGGTGCATGAGCTCAACGTAGACATCTTGATCGAACGTACCGGGAAGCCGGTCGCCGGGGCTTGGTAACACGCGCCAGCGGCCGCCGTCGTCGGCAGAGCAACTGATCGCGGAATCATCCGCGGAATCGCTCAGACGAAATAGCGGCAGCCGTTCGAGCGAGCGATCGAGCAAAACGACGCGCGCCGTGACGCGTCGCCGCGCGGCGAGACTCATAGAGAAAAGGTGACGTCGCGCCCGGCGAGGGGCAAGCGGAGTGCTGCGCACCGAGTCGCGCGCCATGCGCGCCCTCCCACACCCTCCCGCACGGATGGCCGGCTCGCGTTCCGGTTCCAACGAGCCTTACGAGAGCGCGATTACCTGACCCGTAACGGCGCTCGCCTCGTCGCTGCACAGATAAGCGACGGCCGCGGCGACCTCTTCGCGCTCAACGTAGCGGACATTCTCACCCATGGACTGCACGTTCGCCGCAGTGCGAATTGAGGTTGGCGCGATAGCGTTCGCGCGTACACCGTTGCTCCGCTCGAGCTGCGCGACGGCATGCATGAGCGTGACAACGCCGGCCTTCGCAGCGGCATAAGCCGCGATGCTTCCTATCCTTGCTCCAGGAAGCGCAGCCTCAGACGCGAAGTAAACAATAGAGCCCTGTCCCGAGCGGAGGAACGGAAGAAACGTACGCGTCACGAGAAACGCGGTCGTCGAATTGATGGTGAACATTCGATGCCACGTTTCGACGTCGCTGTCGGACAGAGAGCCGGTCATCGCGAAGCCACCAGCGACATGTACGAGCGCACTGAGAGCATCTCCGTGCTCGCGGCGTATCCGATTGCCCAGATCCGTGACTGCGCTCGCGTCAGCGAGATCGCATCCAAAGGGAAAGGCACGGTGACCCGCGTTCGTAAGGGCGGCGGCACGATTGCGCGCCTGATCCTCACCGCGGTCGACCAACAGTAGCGTTGCACCGCGCTCCGCCAATGTGCGCGCGACGACTTCGCCAACCTGGCCTTCGCGTCCCGCGCCAGTGAGCAGGACCGGCGCGCGGAATCCCGATCGAGACATGGCACAGAGTATGTGTGAGAGTGCCAACGAATGCCACCAGACCGTAGCTACAGTTTCGCCGAGCGTTTGGAGCGCCTGGGCGTCGTCGCCATTGGGACCGTTTTCGCGTACCTCGCGTTCGTCGGGTTGTTGTCGATCACGCGAGGCACGCCGCTGCAGACAGTGATCGCCGAAGGCGATCGGAGCGGACCGCCGCCGCCGACCGATTCGCTCTTTGCACGAACGATGGAGATGTTCACCGGCACGCACGTAGACGGTGGCAATCGCGTGCAGTCGGTGAATAACGGCAGCGTCTATGACTCGCTGTGGAAGGATCTGCGATCAGCGAAGCAGACGATCACCGTGCAGATGTACTACTCGCTGCCCGGGAAGGTCGCGGACACGCTCGCCGCGATTCTCAAGGCGCGGGCGCACGCCAAGGTCCGCGTCCTGCTCCTGCTCGACGCATTTGGCTCGCAGAATCTGAAGCGTGCATGGGCGCAGTCGCTGCGCCGCGCGGGCGTCGAGGTAGCGTTACTGCGCAAGCTGCGCTGGTATTCCGTGCATAACGCGGCCGATCGTTCGCACGTGCGGGTGGTCGTCGTCGACGGGAGGATCGGTTACACCGGCGGGTTCGGTCTCGCCGATTACTGGCTTGGCGACGGGTTACACGAAGATCAATGGCGCGAGTCGAACGTGCGGTTTGAGGGTCCAGCGGTGATGCAGCTCCAGGCGGCCTTTGCATCGGCGTGGGTTGAAGCGACCGGCGAGCTGATTACGGGAGACATCTTTTTCCCAGCACGCGGCTTTCAGCCTATCGCGGATGGAATGGGCGCTGGTCTTCTCTTTACCGCGCCGACGACCGGCAGCACGCCCGCGGAGCGCTTCCTTGCCCTTAGCATTGCGTCAGCGCACAAGACGCTCTTTATCACGAACTCCTACTTCGTTCCCGACGACGACTTTCGGCGACTGCTCAAGAGAGAGGTCAAACGCGGCGTCGACGTTCGTGTTTTGACGGTGAGCTCGAAGACGGACGTGAAGACCACGTGGTACGCCGGGCGCCACTGGTACGAAGATCTTCTTGCCGGCGGCGTGCGCATTTACGAGTATCAGCCGACGATGATCCACTCGAAGACAATTTCTGTGGACGGGCTGTGGTCCAGCGTCGGCTCGATGAACTTCGACAACCGGTCACTGGCCTTCAACAACGAATCCAATCTCGTGGTTCTCGATAGGCGATTCGGCGCGGCGATGGATTCGACGTTCTTCAACGATCTGCGCTACGCCAAGGAGATCACGCTCGACGAGTTCAGGAAGCGCTCACCATGGGAGCGACTGCTCGAGGTCGTGGCCGTGGCATTGTCACGGCTTCTCTGATCAATGCTCGCCCGCGCTAGCGGAGCTCCTCGCGACCAAGTGCCGCGCGGACCGCTTCGCGCATCGCGACCACCGCTTCATCGCGGGCAGCCGGTGAGTCATCGCGAACATGAATCTCAATTCCTTCGGCAACCGGTACGCGACGCCAACTCAGTGGTTGATCGCCGTCCGACTGGGCGACGGCGTCGGCGCGAACGCCGAGCGCGGGCGCCAGCGACGTTGCGACACGCCGCTCGAGCGAATCGCCGGTCAACTCTCGCAGCTCGCTCTTAATCGATTCGAGAGTCGCGCCCTCGCGCTGCCTGATCTTGATGCCGAGAAGTTGTAAGAAGTGACGATAGTTGTATGTAGCTGCAGTGCCGGTGCCCTCCGGCCGGTCAAGCAAACCGTTTGCGACATAAAACCGAATCGACCGCGCGCTGGGCGCCACCCGCGCGGACGCATTTGTCGGACGCATTCCCGTCGCGTCGACGAGAGCCGTGACATGCGCCGCCAGGCCGCGCGCATTCCAAGGCGCGTGGCGGGCGTGGGCTCGGAGCAAGGTGATCGGCGAGTCAGCCATGCTCGTTGGCGACTAGGCTGGATTCCAACTTGTGTCGAGGAAGTGTGATGGTGACCGTCGTGCCGTTGTCGGCAACGCTATCGAGAGCAATGCTGCCGCCGTGATCGGCGACGATGCGCTGGCATAGGGCGAGGCCGACGCCCGAGGCGCCCGGCTTGGTCGAATAGAACAATTCGAATATTCGTGGAAGGTTTTCAGGCAAGATTGTATGCCAAATCGTGTCCGGATCCGCCGCGCTTACCCGCGTCGGAGCAGGGCGGCCGTATTCCAGCAAGGAGCTCACGATTGCGTTCAGGCGCTCGACCTCGCGAAGAATTCGACCGACGTTCTTCTCGATCACTGGATCGTCGCGCACTCGAAAGCGGAGAAGTTGCGCGGCGGAAGAGATGCCAAAGAGTGGGTTCCGGAGCTCGCGCGCGATTCCGGCAGAGACTTCACCGATGGCCTCCAACCGTCGTCGCTGACCGAGACGGCTCACGGCTTCGGCACGCTCGATAGCCGACGCTGCCTGTGCGGCGATGCTGGCAATGAGCGCTTCGAGCTCGTGGAGACGATCCAACGAGTCCGGACTACTCGTGACAAATGTGATGGCGCCGCTCACATCGCCACTGAACATCGGAACGGTGATTTCCTTGCCGTGCGGGAGGTCGCGAACGACGGGCGCGCCGTCACTCAGCGCACGCTCCCATTGCGGGCGGAGCGCGTCGGCTAGCACACCGGGCTCCTCTTCGAATCCGATCTCCTGTCTGAGTTGGAAGTCGCCGAGATCCGCGTCGCGGACAGCTATTGCAATCGCGTCGCAGACGGCGACGCGGCGGACTTGTTGCGCAACCTCGTGCAACGCCCGCTCGAGAGAGATCGTCGGCGCGAGAGCTATCGCGGCATCGAGTACCTGTCGATCAAGGCTGACAGGTGGTCCGCCTACGTCCGATTGGATTGAAGGCGCGCTCATGATTTGGATATTACGAGCGGCGATTTCGAAGCGAAACGGCGGAACGCGCTCCGCGGTCCGCCGTTCGGGACAATATCTATTTGAAGGCTAGCGACGTCCGCGCTTCCGAGCGCCGCCCTTGCGACCGCCACGTTTCTTGGCGCCACCGCGCTTCTTCGCGCCACCCCGTTTTGCAGCTGCGCGCTTCTTGGCGCCGCCCCGCTTCGCAGAGCCTTTTTTTGCCGCGCGCTTTTTCGCCCCGCCCTTCTTAGCGCCGGCCTTCTTGGCTCCGCTCTTTCTCGCACTGGCCTTCTTCGCGCCGCCGCGCTTCTTCGCGCCACCGGACTTCTTGGCGCCACCACTTGCTTTCGCGCCGCCAGAAGTGCCGCCACTGCCGCCGCTCATTCCGCCAGACGCTGCTCCACCACTCGAGCCGCCGCCGAAGCTGCTGCTACCGGCGCCGCCCGTGCCACCCGTCGACGCACGTCCGCCACGACCACCGGCAGGGAAGACATCGACTTCCTCGTCTTCCTCTTCGGTGAGCGTGCCCTCCTCCTCCTCGTCATCGTCGTCGTCGTCGGTGCTGTCCCAGAGATCATCGCTCCCGCGAGTCCCCGACCAGCCGGTCTCCTCGTCTTCGTCGTCGTCGTAATTGCTGCCACCACCTGCACCGCCACCACCGCCGTAACCGAGATCATCCGCGTCGTCGTCGCGATCCGAGAACCGAAACTCCTCGTGCAACTCGTCACCCCGCGGCATGCGCGCCTCCTGAGGGAAGTTGTGATTCCAAGTGATGCGTGCGAATCCTAGCAATCCAGCGTCGCGTCTGTGGCGCACGTCGTATGCCGACCCCACGCGCGTGCAGCATCGCCCATGCGTTCGATCATCGCACGCATCGACGCGCGCACCACCATTGGCGCAACACCCTAGTACAATGCCATGGCGATTCCGTCAAGGCGCGGTGCACTTGACGTCAGCACGTTTCGCAAACGTGGCTGCATGTTAGTCAGGCGGCGCCGCGCCGTGTAACGATTCGTGAACGCAGATTGGTTATTTCGCGGCGAACTCAATCACCCGCAGGCTCGGGAACAGGCGCGACACCGACGTCGTGTCGCTCCACGGCTGTCCTGCGTCGTGTCACGAGCGCGGCCACATCATCGAGCATCGTGTAAACAACGGGAACGACGAACAGCGTCAGCAGGGTTGAAGTAATCAGTCCGCCAATCACCGCGCGGGCCATCGGCGCTCGCTGCTCCGCGCCGGCGCCGAGTGCCAGCGCGAGTGGAATCATGCCGAAGATCATGGCAACGGTCGTCATGATGATCGGCCGAAGGCGGATGCGGCCGGCTGTCAGAAGTGCTTCGGCACGCGCGGCTCCGCCTTCACGCTGCTGGTTCGCGAAGTCGACGAGCAGAATTCCGTTCTTCGTCACGAGACCCATGAGCATGATGATGCCGATCATGGTCATCACGTTGATGTTGTCACGCGTGATCAGCAGCGCGACGGTGACGCCAATGAAGCTCAGCGGGAGGGCGAGCATAATCGCCAGTGGCTGTACAAACGACCCGAAGAGCGACGCCAGGATTAGATAGATGAAGACCACGGCGAGCAGCATCGCCTCGAGCACATAACCCTTCGTCTCCTCGAGATTCTGGACGTCGCCGCCGAACACAAAGTGATAACCTGGCGGCAGGCCCACCTTGTCGATCTCGTGGCGCACGTCGTTCGCGACATCGCCCGTCGCGTAGCCGGGAAGGACGTTGGCGTTGATCGAAACCTGTTGCTCGAGATTACGGCGATTGATTTGCTGCGGGCCTACGCCAGCCTGAACCTGCGCCACCTGGGCGAGAGGGATCATCGGTCGCTGGCCACTTCTCGGGTCGATCGAGCTACTCGGCACGACGATCTGTGCCACGTCGGCGGCCGAGGTGCGCATCGAGTCCGGATACACGACAATCACGTCGTGCTCGAAACCCTGTGGATCCTCCCATCGCGTCGCTCGTTGGCCGGAGAAAAGCGGCGCGAGGGTATTGCCGATGGTCGTGATTCCGAGACCAGCGCGCCATGCCTCCTGTCGATCGACGCGCACGTCGAGCTCGGGAATGTCTCCTTCGTCGCTCGAGTTGGGCTCCGCCACACCCGGCACGCTCTTCACTGCATCCAACACCCTCGCTGCTGCGAGCTTGAGACGAGAAACCTCCGGTCCCTGAACGTTGATCTGGATCGGCGAACCGCGCCCTCCGAAGATCGACGTTTGGTTAGCGCGCACCGATGGCTGCGTACCAGGAATCCGGCGAAGCTGAGAGCGCAGGTCGTTCTGCAGATCGAAGACCGATCGCTTCCGCTTTGAGCGCGGCAGGAGCTTTACGAAGATGCTCCCGTTGTTCGGCGTGCCGCGGAAACCACCCCCGACAGACAAGTACGTGTAATCGACCTCGGGCTGCTTCTTCAGGAAGGCGACGATCTCTCTTCCCTTGCCGAGCGTGTAGCCAAGCGTCGATCCGGGGGCGGTCCTGTAACCGACGTTCAGTTCGCCCTGATCCGCATCCGGCATCCATGTGAAGCCGAGCTTCGGAACGAGCAAGAACGCGCCGACCACCGAAGCTATCGCGATGGCGCTCACCACCAGTCGATGATCCAACGCCCACCGTAGCCATTGGGGATAGTGATCCGCGACTCGCTCGAACCAGTCGTTGAAGGCAAACGCCACGCGCCGGATCGGATTCACCTTGCCGCGCTGATCCGGAGCGAGGGCGCCATGTTCGAC
>QHUV01000603.1 GCA_003222065.1 Gemmatimonadota bacterium
TTCCGCCATCGCCTCGAGCAGGGCCGCCTGCGTTTTTGCCGGTGCGCGATTTATCTCGTCGGCGAGCAGCACGCTCGTGAATACGGGACCCGGCTGAAACTCGAATCCGCGCGAGGGATCGCGCAGCATGCTCACGCCCGTGATGTCC
Organism: Gemmatimonadota bacterium; assembly: GCA_003222065.1. Classification (GTDB taxonomy): domain Bacteria; phylum Gemmatimonadota; class Gemmatimonadetes; order Gemmatimonadales; family Gemmatimonadaceae; genus AG2. The sequence goes on from QHUV01000603.1 coordinate 149, forward strand.
GAGGGCATGAGGTCAGGCGTGAATTGAATCCGCGCGAAGGTGAGTCCGAGCGCACTGGCGAGCGTGCGGACGAGCAGAGTCTTCGCCGTCCCCGGAACGCCCTCGATCAGCAAATGACCGCGGGCGAGGAACGCGACGAGCGCATCCTCGATTGCGGCATCCTGTCCAACGACGCGGGCGCCGACCGCCTCTCGCACTCGTGCCAGAAGCGCGGCACCTTGCTCCAGCGCGGAAGTGGGAGGAGGCGCGTTTTGATCTGATGTAACCGTCATCTCCGCTGATTGAGAAGGGATGTTTCGAGCCGTCGCAGCGCGCCGCCCACGGCTTCGAACTCGCGGCGCGTCATCGGAGTCGAGAGCGCCCGGCGAACGAGCGCCGCGTCGTCAGCGAGCGCAGGTGTCTGTGACACCATCTCGAGAAACCGCACGTCACTTTGCGCCGCCGTCGACGGCTCGACGCGCGTCGCGCGCTCGACACGACGGCGCAAGCCCCGCAACAAGCGTGTGGTTGCGGTGCGTGTGCCCCCGACACGCTGGTACGCCTGCGCGAGCGCCGTCACGTGCTCGAGCGGCGAACGACGTTCGATGCGCTCCGGATCGTGCGCGGGTAGGGCGCGCGGGCCTAACGCGAGAAGGAGCACGAGGCCGCCAAGGAACGCCTGAAGCAACGCGTGGCCGGATGGCACGTGACCCAAATAGAGCGCGATCGCGCGCAGCGTGCCCGGATGCGTTCCGAAGCCCTGATGATACTCATCGAACACCAGTCGATCGCGCCGTACGGCGCCTGCCGCGAGATACTCGAGCATACGCGCGGCGACGACGTCGAGGCCCCAGCGGCAGACGCGCAACACGTCGTTCCGGAGAAGATCCGGATCGGCGAGGACGACCACCCTTCCTCGCCCGAGACCGAAACCTGCCGCGGCCGGTGCCGATGGGCCTCCCGACGAATCGTGCGACTGTCCGTCGGTTACTGATCGCGCGAAAACGACAGTACCGGCGGGCCGTGGCCGTGTCCAAGTGAGCCGCCAAAGGCTAACCGTTTCATCGGTCCACATCGGCAACCCGCCACCGTTAGGCGGGACATGCACGCACTCCGCCGACGCGGCGGCCTC
>QHUV01000074.1 GCA_003222065.1 Gemmatimonadota bacterium
AAGCCGAACTTGACATCATACTCGAGGCGCTCACCGGCAGCGAATGGAACCGCGGCGCGCGCCGCCGGCGTGGCGACATCCCCGGATTGGGTAACGTTCTGCGCTCGTAGCAGCGCGGGCAGCACGAGTGCGGCGCACGCGAGCGCGCCAATGGGCGTCAGCAAGTGTCGCCGGCCGCGCTCAACGAGCGGCATCAGCACCCCGCGCCGGAGAGCGTCGGCGTTGCATGCGACCGAAATGGAAGAGATCAACGGCATCGCCCCATGGATGAATGCGGCTTCCGCGTGGGCGCAGGTCGTACCGTGGCTGGAGAGCGACCGTCTCGATGCGACGCGCGAAGGGAGCAGTGCGCACGAGGAGATCGACGTTGGCGGCCCACACCGTACCCTGGACGACCGGGTCGTCGCCTGCGTGACGAATGAGGTCACGCAGGAGCGTTATGCGATACAGGCGAAACGTGCCGAACGGATCGGAGACTCCGGAGACGGACGGCCGAAGAATCCACGGCGCCACACGTCGCATCCATCGAACCGGCTTCGGCGGCGAGTCCTTGTCCGCGACCGGCGGACGCTCGGCGACGACGAGATCGGCGCCTCCCTCGAAGCGCTTGATCAGCTCGGGCAGATGTTCCGGCTGGTCGGTGAAGTCGGCCTGCATGACGATCATCGCGTCGCGTCGCGGATAGCGAGTGCGTCGCGACACCTCGCGGCAGAGCACATCGAGGGCACGCGCATAGCCGACATGCTCGGGGGTGCCCATGATCGTCAGTGGTAGCACGTCGGTGTACGCCTGCAACGTCTCGGAGGTCGCGTCCGTGCTGCCGTCATTGAAGACGAGGATCTCATACTCGCGCGGATAGTCCTGGAAGACTTTGCGAATGCGCCAGAGTAGTAAACCGACAGTGGGCGCTTCGTCGTAAGCGGGAATGCAGATGTACAGCAACGAGCGTCCTCGAAGGAAATCGTACGATGAGACCGAATTCGCGTTGACACGCGAGCTGGAAGGAAAGTTAGAGCGCCTGCAAGTGCATCCGCCACTCGTTTCAGATCGTTCGGCTCGATCGTCGGTTTAGCGAGCCGTGGCGTGGAGCGTGGAGCGCTGAGCATCGAGCGCAGAGCGCAGAGCGCCGCGCAATTCACCAGTCCCATACCAGATGCGCCGTCATTCTCATCTTCTTACCTCCCTGATACTCGTCATCGTCGCGTGTTCACACGCGCCGCCGCCACAGACGGCGACCGTGGTGCAGCAAGGTACGCGCGTCGATCCTGGATACTCGATCAATGCCGCGGAGCTGCGGCGCGATCTGTTCATATTTGCTGATGACTCGTTTCGCGGACGCGAGACAGGAACGGCGGACGCGCAGCGCGCTGCCGCCTTCCTCGCGCGGCGAGTGCAACAACTCGGATTGGAACCCGCCGGCGACAGCCTGTACATGCAACGAGTTCCGTTGGTACGCCAGACGTTTGGACGCGCCACGCAATTCACCGTATCACTCGCTGGCGGCCGTGCGCAGACGCTTCGTCTCGGCGGAGATGTCGCACCGGTGATCTCTCTTGGCGAGGACATGCCCGAACCGCGACGAAGTGCGGACGGTGATCTGGTCTTCGTTGGGTATGGCCCGATCGACGACGCCGAGGCCGCGGAGCTCACGCGCTTCGACCTCGCGGGACGCGTGATCGTTGCGTTGCACGGAGCGCCCGCCAAAGCGACGAAGGAACACGCCAAGCGGCTACTGTCGCAGCAAGCGCTCGGCGCCCGGATCGGTCACCTGATGGCATTCCGACCGTCGGCAATCGTGCTCTTGATGGCCGGCGCCGCCGTGGAACAGTATGACCAGCTCTCACCCGAGCTGTTGCGGAGTGTCGCCCTGGAGGGTCACGCGGGCGTTGCGTCGGACACGACCCGCCAACTGCCGATGCTGCTCTTGGGTGTGGCGAAGCAGGGCTCACCTCTCTTGCCGACGGGCTGGCCTAACGATGCCGCGCCGCAGCAGCTGGGCAAACAGCTCTCGGCGCACATCGAAATCGATCGTGTGCCATTCACCGGATACAACGTAGCGGCCGTCGTGCGCGGTCACGATCCCCGATTGAACAAGACATATCTGGCGTACGGCGCGCACTACGATCATATCGGCGTGATTCACACCGATGGCCGGCGGTCCGGACGACGAGCCGCGGTCGATTCCATCGCCAACGGCGCCGACGATGACGGTTCGGGCAGTGTCGCGCTGTTAGCGATAGCTCAACAAATGATGATCTATCGGCCGCGGCGGTCCGTCCTGTTCGTGTGGCACGTCGGTGAAGAGAAGGGGATGCTCGGCTCGGCGTACTTCACGTCGCATCCCACCGTCCCCATCGACTCGATCGTGACGCAGTTCAACGCCGACATGATCGGCCGGAACGAGTCGAACTCAGTCGCGCTCATTGGTCCACGGGCCGCGCCGAACTATCAGAGCTGGCGTCTCGGGATGATCGTCGATTCCGTGAATCGTGCATATCCGACGCCCCTTCATATCGAACGTGCGTCAGATGACCCGGACGATCCTGAGCATATCTATCAGCGCAGCGACCATTACAACTACGCGAAGAAAGGCATTCCGATCATCTTCTTCACGAGCGGGCTGCACGCCGATTATCACCGCGTCACCGACGAGGCGTCGAAGATCGACTACGACAAATTGGCGCGCGTTTCACGTCTGATGTTGGAAGCGGGACTGGCCGTCGCGAATCGGTCGAGCCGACCGACGAGCGAAATGCTCACTGAATCGATTAGCAGTCGTCAGCCGTGAGTGCCAAGGATATTGCTTTTCGCCACGTCGCTCCGTCCGCGGTATAGCACCTGCCTCGTGACCCTGTGATGCCTTCGGGGTACAACCAGGAGACGGAGGAACTGCCTCATGATTCTCGCAAATACGAGACAGCATCTCACGCGGAACGACGCACAGCTCGCGATGCGAATTCTCGCACATGGGTCGGATTCCGAGCTGAGTGAGCTCGAAGCGCGCCTCTCGAACGACGGCATCGATGCTGTTCTGGACGATCCTCGACTGCCGATGGCGCTGGTGAAATCCTCGTCAGGCGTGCACGCCTCGTTTCCCTTGTTCGCGTACGTGATGGTGCGGCACGCGCTGCGGCGGCTTGGCGAGGGCGACCGACTGCTCGCGGACTATCTCGCGGCAATCGTCGTCCATTTCGGCGTGCGAGACCGTTCGCATCGCCTAGCGGAGAGCGATGACCAGATCTACGCGGCGCTCGTCGACTTGTACAACGATGTGAACGATCCCGATGCACGTCGCAGCTTTCTCGTCCGAACACATTTAGGCAACTACGCGCTCTGGCTCAGCGGAATCTTTCCGGATCACGTGGAGCAGCGTCGATGGAATCGCGGCGGCCCTCACCTCGGCTATTACGAGGAGATGGGACGACGGGGATTTCAGCTCGCGGCGGAGCATCGACTCGCCGAAGAGCACGGGCTCGCACCGCTCTACGCGGCTGCCGCGGACCGATTCGGTTTGCTCCGTCTAGCACTCAACTCCCTCAGCGACTGGCTGTTTTTCCCCAACGTCCACACGCCCGAGCGCCTAATGCGTCAGGTGTCGGACGAGACGAGGTGGAAGCTCGCTTCGTAGAGCGTTGTGCGTAGCGCGTTGAGCGTTACCGTCAGATCTACGCTCAACGCCCAACGCCCAACGCGAGGGCGAACGCCGAGAAGAGATTGCGATCCCACGGCTCGGGAGTCTCCACGAGCTCCTCGGGGTGCCATTGCACGCCAAGCGTCCACCATGCCGGATCCGCGGCCTCGACCCCTTCGATGATGCCATCGACGGATCGCGCCGATACACGAAGCTCGTCAGAGACGAGGGCCAGCGCCTGATGATGAAAGGAGTTTGTCGTCAGGCAGTCCGCGCCGAGGGCGCCGGCAAGCCGAGAGTCCGGCTCGACACGCACCTCGTGCACACGATCGTCACGGCCGCGCCCAGGGTCATGGTCAATCGTCCCTGGGCATTGACTCGGAATGTCCTGTACGAGGGTACCGCCGAATGCCACATTCATGACTTGAATGCCGCGGCAGATCGCGAGCGTCGGAAGCCGGCGTCGACGGGCGTCGATGATCAGCGCGATCTCGCTTTCGTCGCGTCCTTCGTGGACCTCCACGGTGGGGTGTGCCGGCTCTCCATAACGCGCCGGGGCGACGTCCTCTCCGCCGGTGACGACCAAACCGGCGAGTCCATCGAGAATGACGCTCGCCAGTGCGGCCGAGAGAGGGGGAATGACGAGCGGCACGAGCCCGACACGTTCGAGCGCGGCGGTATAAGCGACGTTCACGCGCACGCGCGGTACGCCGCGAATGAGCTCTGTCGTCGCCGTCACGCCAACGAGCCTTGAAACGGAAGTAGTCGACAAGTGTCTAATTCGGTTGCGTGGACTGTGCGCGACTCACTATCCTAAGCCCGCTTCGCCCCGAGGCCAACGACCGTGTTCGAGAGTTTGCGAAAGTCGCTCGACGACCTGCTATCACGTTCGACGCCGCCGGAGGAGCGCCGTCAGATCGTGTCGCGTATGCGAGATACGCTCGTGCAGGCCAAGGTCGGGCTTCAGGATCTGCGCGATGCGCTAGCTCAATCGCGCAAGCGACTCGAGACAGAGCGGCAGGAGCTGGACACGGTGCAGCGTCGCAAGCGACTTGCCGAGCAAATCGGGGACGCGGAGACGGTGCGCATCGCCGTTCAATATGAGCAGATGCACGCTGAGCGTCTCGAGGTCCTCACCCGGAAGCTCGAGGCGCAAGAGAGCGAGCTGGCTCTGGCGGAGCGCGACGTTACGCAAATGATGGCCGAGCTGCGCGCGGCAGCCAGCGGAATACCCCTCGCGGGCGAGCGCGGTCATGCCGCCGCGGTGAATGCCGCGATGGAGGAGATCGAGTCCGATCTCGGCGGCGGGCCATCAGGGAAGCGAGGATCGCTGCGTGAGGAGATCGATGGCCTCTCGCGTGCGCGCACTCGCGCGGATCACGAGGCGGACGCGACGCGAAAGCTCGAAGAGCTGAAGCGTCGCATGGGCAAGTAGATCCCCGCGGAGCGCGCGTGCGCCTGATGCGCCTCGCGCTGACCAGGGGTGTCTCGTCGCTGCTCGCGGCGCTGCTCGCACACGCCGCATGGGCGCAGGATACGACGAAAGCCGCGCCCGATACGATCCGACGAGCCGTCGCCTGCACGGGCCAGCGCGTCAATGACATCGTCATTCACTCATTTGCGCCGACCATCGCGGCGGTGCGGAGCGTGCCGGTCGTCGCCGAGGTCGCGCGGTCGATTCACGCGACCACGCGTTCCGACCTCATCCGGCGCTATCTGTTGATGGCGCGGGGCGATCAGTGCACCGAGCTACGCCGGTCAGAGTCAGAACGTATTCTGCGCGCGCAACCGTTTCTCGCTGATGCTTCGGTCCAAGCGTTCGCGAGCGACAGCGGTGCAGTGGATCTCGAGGTGCGCACGATCGACGAGACGTCAGTGGTGATCGGCGCGGGAGTGACCTCGGCGAGCCCGTACCTGACGTCGACGCGCATCGGAAGCTCGAACCTGGCTGGCGACGGCATTTACCTCGTCGGCAACTGGCGACACGATCCGCATTTTCGTGACGGTTATGGTGTGAAATTCACCGACTATCAGTTCGGCGCATTGCCATACATCCTCGCCGTCGACGGCCAGCAAAATCCCCTCGGCGACCACTGGAGTGTGGAATCGGCGCATCCGTTCCTCACGGACCTGCAGCGGCTCGCGTGGAGCGCGAAGGTCGGATCGGCCAACGATTATGTGTTTTTTGTCCCGACCGAGAACGTGCGACATGCACTCGACTTTCGGCGCACGTTTTTCGACATCGGGGGGATCGTTCGCGTCGGCCCGCCCGGGCGTCTGAGCCTGTTCGGCGCCTCGGTCTCGGGAGAGCGTGAGGATCCAGGCGAGGTCCCCATCCTCGTCGCCCCTACGGGCGCGCTGCTCGACACAACGACGGCGTTCAGCGGCAGGTATGTTCAGCATCGCATCGCCCGCCTGAACGCGTTATGGGGCGTTCGTGACATCGGCTTCGTGCGCGTCCGCGGTTTCGATGCGCTCACGGCGACGCAGGATATCCCCATCGGCTTTCAGCTCGGCACGCAGTTCGGCCGGAGCCTAACGGCACTGGGCGCGCGAGACGACGACATCTTCATGTCGGGTGACGTCTACGTCGGGGCGGCGACGCAGAAGGCGGCGGCGCGTCTTCAGCTCCAAGGAGAGGGAAGACGGAGCAACGATCTCAGCGCATGGGATGGTATCGTCACGAGTGGTCGGGCGGCCCAGTACCTCAAGCTGGCCGATAACCAGACGGTGATCGCGTCACTCGAGTGGAGCGGCGGCTGGCGGATGCGTGTGCCGTTCGCGCTGACGTTAGGCGAGGCGCGGGGTGGCATCCGCGGTTACGACGAAGAGACGCGACCGGGCGGCCAGCGTGGCATCGTTCGCGTCGAGGACCGCTACGTACTCGGCAGGCCATTCGCGCTGGGCGACGTTGGCGTGGGCTTCTTTGCCGATGCTGGGCGGCTATGGGCCGGCGACGTACCATTCGGCGCGTCGACGCCAATACGCACTTCGGTCGGATTCAGCCTTCTCGCGAGTGTGCCGCCGCGCTCGGCGCGACTCTGGCGGCTCGACATCGCACTGCCGGTGAATCCTGGTAGGCCGCGACGCCTCGAGTTGCGGATCGTGAGCAACGACCGCACCTCATTTTTCTGGCGGGAGCCAGACGATGTGTTGATCGCGCGGGAGAGGACCGTTCCGTCGTCCATCTTTAATTGGCCATAGCCGACGGTTAGGCGACCGGCACCTCACCGCCACTCCGGCTGGCCAGCATCCGGCGAATGGGAATGATGAGCGCGGCGATGGCGGCGGCCGCGATGAAGAGGGAAAGCGCCGTGCGCTGGAACAGCAGCGGCATCTCACCGAGCTTGTTCGGGTCCACATTGCCGCCCACGATACCGGCGATGAGGTTGCCTAACGCGGACGCCATAAACCAGATGCCCATCATCTGGCCGACGAACTTGCGCGGCGCGAGCTTCGTCATTGAGCTCAGACCCACCGGGCTCAGCGTCAGCTCGCCAAACGTCTGGAACAGGTAGCTGACGGTCAGCCACCACGCGGAGACCCGCGTCGCCGGACCTCCGGCAAGGACGCGGTTCGCCGCGAGGAGCATAACCCAGAAGCCGACGCCAGCGGCAAAGAGTCCGAACGCAAACTTGGCGGGACTCGACGGGTTCCGGCCTCGTTTGCCGAAAGCGAGCCAGAGGAGACCGAAGACGGGCGCGAGGACGATGACAAAGATGGAGTTCGCGGCCTGGAGCCAGGTCGTTGGCATCTCCCAGCCAAAGACGTGGCGATCGGTGAAGTCGCGCGCGAACAGGTTGAGCGAGGTCGGTGCCTGCTCGAAGGCGCTCCAGAAAATGGTCGCAAATACGAACAGCACGATGATCACCGCAACGCGCTTTTTCTCACCGCCGCCGAGGCCAGCGAAAAAGAAGAGATACACGAAGTAAATGAGTGCGAGGGTGAGGATGACGAGCGCGAAGTTCTGCGCTACGGCAACGGCGTTGATTTTCAGAACGCCGGTCATCGCGAGGAGCACGACGACGACCACTGCGGCCAGCAGTCCGAACGAGATGGCGCGGACGCGACGTTGCTCTTCAGGCGTGCCGTTAGGCTTGAGGCCGATCGGGCCCAGCGTGCGGGGCGCGAACACCCGAAAGGTGATCAGCCCAAAGAGCATTCCGATCCCCGCGGAGCCGAACCCCCAGTGCCAATCAACGCGCTCGCCGAGAATTCCGGAAACGATCGGCGCCAGAAAAGCGCCGAGGTTGATGCCGGTATAGAAGATTGAAAACCCGGCGTCGCGCCGTGCGCCACCCTCTGGATAGAGATCACCAACTATCGCCGAGATATTCGGCTTGAGCAGTCCCGTGCCGATCACGATCAGAATGAGACCAACGAAGAACGCGCTGCGTGTAAAGAACGCGGAGAGGCCGATCGAGAGATGACCAAGCGCGATGAAAACGCCGCCGGTCCAGATCGATCGTTGCAGACCGAGCCAACGATCGGCGATCCATCCGCCGGGGAGCGACGAGAGGTACACCGACGAGGCGTAGATGCCGACGATCGAGCTCGCCGTGGCTCGATCGAAACCAAAACCGCCCTGGGCGAGGGCGGCGGTCATGAAGAGGATGAGGAGCGGCCGGATCCCGTAGAACGAGAAGCGCTCCCACATCTCCGTGAAGAACAGGGTCGCGAGGCCCCGCGGTTGGCCGAAGAACCGCCGGTCTCCGGTATAGGGCGTGAGATCCACCGGCGGCGCGTCTACCGTGACAGCGGCGGCTTCCGG
>QHUV01000604.1 GCA_003222065.1 Gemmatimonadota bacterium
CGTATGCGGTATTACCCGGCCGTTGGGCCGGCTATCCCCCATTTCCAGGCAGGTCACTCACGTGTTACGCACCCGTTCGCCGGTTGTCCTTGCGGACCCCCTTGACTTGCATGTGTTAAGCACGCCGCCAGCGTTCGTCCTGAGCCAGGATCAAACTCTCCAAGAGAGTCGATATAGCTCTACCGAACGCGACCACCAGATACGATCCGATGATCGCATCCGGAATCACAGAATTCGTGTTTGTTTCTCTCCCCGCTGCCCACGCGAGCAGCGGATCAACGAGAGCCACCGCACGATTCTCTCACACTCGATTGTCAATCAGCGACTACTAATTTTCCCCGTTTTAGGGGAACGCTAAGTATAGCGACCACAAAGACAAGTTCAAGGGTCGGTGGTTCGGTGATTGGTGAACAAGAAAAGACCACCGATCACGCCTCGTACCGACCGGTGCGACCCGGCCGCTCGTCGTCTTCCGCCTCCCCCTCCGCCTCCTCGTCGTCTTCGTCCTCGTCGAGGTCCTCGAACTCGTCATCGAAGTCGTCGTCATCCTCGTCGAGATCGTCGTCGTCGAGGTCATCGTCGTCTTCGTCCTCATCGTCCTCGTCGAGGTCGTCGTCATCCTCGAAGTCGTCCTCGTCGTCGAAGTCCACCTCATCGTCGAGATCGTCTTCGTCCTCCACATCATCATCCAACGGCTCATCGTCGAGATCGTCATCATCGCGGCCGCTTCGAGGTGACAGCGACATCTCCGACGACTCGAACATGTCCGACATTGCTCGGTTCTCCTTACGCTGAAGTGAACGAGGATTGCGCGACGACGTTACACCGAGGCGCGCTCGCGCTCGCGCTTTGCCTCTCGCGAAAGCTTCTTCCGATCCGACGCGCTGAGAAAGCGCTTGCGGAGCCGTATCGACCGCGGCGTCACCTCGATCAACTCGTCGTCCTCGATATACTCGAGGGCCGCTTCGAGAGTCAACTCCCGCGGCGGCTCCAGCTGAATGTGATCGTCGCTCCCCTTCGAGCGCATGTTCGTCAGCTTTTTTTCCCGCGTCGGATTCACGTCCATGTCGCCAGGACGCGCACTCTCGCCAATAACCATTCCTTCGTACACCGCGTCACCAGGGGCAACAAAAAGCGTCGACCGCTCCTGTAGATTGGCGAGCGCGAACGCGACAATCGTGCCGTTTTCCATCGACACGAGTGACCCGCGCGTGCGCCCCGCGAGCGGACCTGCCCACAAACCGTAATCCAGGAAGCGGTGATGCAAGATTCCAGTTCCGCGCGTATCAGTGAGGAACTCGGAACGGTAGCCGAACAGACCGCGCGCCGGAATGCGATAGCGCAGCCGAACGAGACCCTGTCCGGGGTTTTTCATCTCCAGCATCTCACCACGCCGCGGTCCGAGCTTCTCGATCACCGCGCCGAGAAATTCCTCGGGCACGTCGATCATCAACTCCTCGTAAGGCTCGAGGCGCTCGCCATTCGCGCCTTCGCGCGTGATCACTCGCGGCCGCGATACCTGAAACTCGTATCCTTCCCGCCGCATCGTCTCCATCAGGATACCCAGATGCAGCTCGCCGCGACCGGAGACCGACCACGTATCCGTCGATTCGGTGTCCTCGACACGAAGGGCAACGTTTCTCTCGAGCTCTCGAAAGAGCCGTTCACGCAGTTGACGCGAGGTGACGAACTTCCCTTCCTTGCCGGCGAAGGGTGCATTGTTGACCATGAAATCGACGGAGATCGTCGGCTCTTCGACGGCGATTCCCTCGAGACGCTCCGGCGCATTGACGTCCGCGAGTGTGTGCCCGATCTCGACGCCCTCCAGACCCGCGAGCGCGACGATCTCTCCCGCCGAGGCATCCTGCAGCTCGATGCGCTCGAGCCCCTCGAACCCGTAAAGCTTCGTCACCCGCGCCTGCTCGGTGGCTTGATTGGTGTCGAGCGGCAACAACGCAACGGTGTCACCGACGTGCACCGTTCCACGCTCGATTCGTCCGATGCCGAGCCGGCCGAGATAGGGCGAATGATCGATCGTCGAGACGAGCATCTGCAGCGCGCCCGTCGAGTCGTGCGGCGGAGCCGGCACGTGCCTGACGATTGCCTCGAACAGCGGCGTTAGGTCGATCGCCGGCTGATCCAGGTCGGCCGTCGCGACGCCATCGCGAGCGGAAGCATAAATCACGGGCGCGTCGAGCTGCGCGGCTTCCGCCTCGAGCTCGATGAACAGATCGAGCACCTCGTCGTGTACACGGAGCGGATCAGCCCCTGGGCGATCGATCTTGTTGATGACGACGATGGGCGTCCGGCCCAGACCTAACGCCTTGCGGAGCACAAAACGCGTCTGCGGCATCGGTCCATCGAACGCATCGACGACGAGAAGGACGCCGTCGACCATGCGCAAGATGCGCTCGACCTCTCCACCGAAGTCCGCGTGTCCCGGCGTATCGACGATGTTGATCTTGGTGCCGTGCCAGCGGACCGACGTGTTCTTGGCGAGAATCGTTATCCCCCGCTCGCGCTCGAGCGGGTTCGAATCCATCACGCGCTCCTGAACGACCTGATTCTCGCGGAATGCTCCCGCCTGTCGGAGCATCTTGTCCACGAGCGTCGTCTTGCCATGGTCGACGTGCGCGATAATGGCAATGTTACGGATTT
>QHUV01000605.1 GCA_003222065.1 Gemmatimonadota bacterium
AGTGTGCTGCTCGGCGCCGCGTTCTTGATGGCGACGAGTGCCATCGGACCGGGGTTCCTGACGCAGACCGCGGTCTTCACCAGCCAGCTTGGTGCGAGTTTCGGTTTCGCGATTCTGGTGTCGGTGCTCTTCGATCTCGGCGCGCAGCTCAACATCTGGCGCGTGATCGCGGTCGCCGAGCACCGGGCCCAGGACGTCGCCAATACGCTTCTGCCCGGATTGGGAACGCTGCTCGCCGTGCTCGTGTCGTTAGGCGGGCTGGCGTTCAACATCGGTAACATCGCCGGCGCCGGGCTCGGCATGAATGCCATGCTTGGCATCACCACGATGCACGGCGCGGTCATCAGCGCTGTCATCGGTGTGGCGCTCTTTCTTTCGCGCGAGGCGGGCCGGGCGATGGATCGATTCGCCCAAATGCTCGGCTACCTGATGGTCGGCCTGACCCTATATGTCGCCATTGCCTCTCGTCCGCCGCTCGGAGAGGCGGTAGTTCGAACGTTCGCTCCGGTGAAGGTCAACGTTCTTTCCATTATCACCATCGTCGGCGGCACCGTCGGTGGATATATCACATTTGCCGGCGCGCACCGCCTGCTCGATGCCGGCGTGAAGGGGCGCGAGTCGCTGCGGCGCATAACTCAAGCGGCATCGACCGGAATTCTCATCGCGTCGCTGATGCGCGTCGTGCTCTTTCTCGCGGCGCTGGGCGTCGTCTCTCACGGTCTACGACTCGACCCAGCCAATCCGCCGGCATCGGTGTTCCGGCTAGCGATGGGCCAAATCGGCTACCGCTCATTCGGGATCGTGATGTGGTCCGCGGCGATCACTTCCGTCGTCGGCTCGGCTTATACGTCGGTCAGCTTTCTTCGCTCGTTCAGTGGGTTCGTGGACCGACACTGGACGTGGGCCATTATCGCCTTCATCACTCTCTCGACAATCGTTTTCCTCATCGTTGGCCAGCCAGTGCGGATCCTTCTGTTCGTCGGTGCCTTGAATGGCTTGATCCTTCCGATCTCACTCGGCGTCATGCTCGTCGCGTCACGGCACAGAACGATCGTCGGAGATTATCGGCACTCGACGGTACTCACGCTTGCCGGAGCTATCGTCGCCACAAGCATGGCGGCGATGGGTGTGTGGTCGCTCTGGACGCAAATTCCATTACTCTTCAGGTAACGCCCGACAAGGCCACCCCAGACGAGAGAGGCGGCGTGAACGAAGCCGGTATCGAAGTGACTCCGCGAAGCGCCGCCGCCCCCGTGGCGGGCAGCCGGCGGCCTGACTCAGCCAACGCACCAACGGCCGCCCCGCGAGTCTCGACCATCGCGCAGGAGCTCTCCGGCTCGCTCATTCTTGCCATTGGCGCCGAGGTTCGTGCCCTCGCCGCATCGGGCAAGCCCGTCTGCAACCTTACCGTCGGCGACTTCAGTCCCAGCGAGTTTAGCATCCCGAAATCGCTGCTCGACGGTATCACGACCGCGCTGCAGGCCGGCCACACGAACTACCCGCCCTCTGACGGTATCGAGCCGCTGCGCCGCGCGATTAGTGAGTTCTATACAAGGCGTCAGGACGTCTCGTACCCTGTCGGCTCCGTGCTCGTCACGTGCGGCGCCCGGCCGGCGATCTACGGCGCGTACCGCGTCCTCGTCGACCCGGGCGATCGCGTGGTCTTTCCGGTGCCGTCGTGGAACAACAACTACTACTCGCAGCTCATCGGCGCCGAGCAGGTCATGGTTGTTTGCGGCGCGGAGACGAATTTTCTGCCGACGGCCGGCATGCTGAAGGGCCACCTTCGCCGCGCCCGGATGTTGGTCCTCAACTCGCCCTTGAATCCGACCGGCACCTTGTTCGATGCCGACACGCTCGCCGAAATTTGCGATTTGGTGATCGACGAGAACGCGCGACGCGAGCGCGCCGGTGGCGAGCGGCCGCTGTACTTGCTGTACGACCAGGTTTATTGGATGCTCACCTTTGGTGACGCGAGACACGTGAACCCCGTCGCCCTGCGTCCCGCGATCCAGCCGTATACGATTCTCATTGACGCGATCTCGAAGTCCTTCGCGGCGACGGGATTGCGCGTCGGTTGGGCCGTTGGACCAGCCGACGTGATCAAGCGCATGTCCGACGTTCTCGGTCACGTCGGCACGTGGGCGCCGCGCGCGGAGCAAGTCGCGACGACGAATCTTTTGAATGACGACGCCGGCATGGACGCCTTTCATGC
>QHUV01000606.1 GCA_003222065.1 Gemmatimonadota bacterium
CACAATCGATGTGCACGCCCCTGGAGTACCGCTTCCGATCGATCTCGGTCCGGAGCCGTATGATCCGGTCTTCACCGCGGAGACGCTGCTTTCGTCGCTCCGGCGACGTCGTCTGCCAATCAAAGTCGCGCTGCTCGATCAGCGCATCATTGCCGGCTTGGGTAACATCTACGCGGCCGAAGCACTGTGGCGAGGAAGAATCGATCCGCGGGCTCCGTCGGCGTCGCTGGACCTGGCGCAGGTACGTCGTCTGCTCACCGCAATCCGCGCCGTTCTTACACGCGCCACTGGCGGACGTTACACGGATGGTGCGGGGGCGGGACTGGATGTCTACGGTCGTGCCGGCCGCGTCTGTCGCCGCTGTCGCGGCACGATCGCACGCATCGTTCAGTCGGGCCGGTCCACTTACTTCTGTCCGCGCTGTCAAAGTCGTCGGGGTCGTCCAGCCGTCAGTCGAGCGCCTCGATCGCGGCACTCTTGAGATATCCAGTCTCCGGTATCGTGAGAATCTCCGGATGATCGAGCGGCTGGCCGCGCAGCTCGATGAATGCAAGACGTCGCGCCGAATCGGCGGCGGCCGCGCGGAGCATCTCGAGGAACAATGGCATCGTTAGGTGAAAGCTGCAGCTCGCCGTGAAGAGTACACCGCCGCGACTCAACAGCCGCATCGCGCGGAGATTGATCTCCTTGTATCCGCGAATAGCCGAGGAAACGGAAGCGCGTGTTTTGGCGAACGCCGGCGGATCGAGCACGATTGTGTCGAATCGCTCTCGCGCCCGTTGCTTGGCTTTCAGGAACTCGAACGCGTTGGCTTCGACGAGCTCTACGTTCGAGAGTCCATTGAGAGCGCAGTTTCGCGCTGCGCGCCGCAACGCCTCCGCTGAAACGTCGAGCGCAATAACGTGGTTGGCGCGCGATGCCAGGTGCAGCGCGAACGAACCATGATAGCTGAAGCAATCCAAGGCGCGTCCTTTCGCTCGCGCGCCCGCGGCAACGCGAAGTTCGCGTTGATCGAGGAACGCCCCCGTTTTCTGTCCGTCCCACGGCGCGGCCAGATACCGGATGCCATGCTCGTTGACCTCCACCTCGCGCGGAACGTCTCCGGCGAGCAGCTCGACCGTCGTCGGCAGGCCTTCCTTTGCGCGTACTGGAACGTCGTTTCGCGCCAGCACGCCTAACGGCTCGACGAGTGACGAAAGCGCTGAGACGATCTCGGAGCGATAGCGGTCGATGCCCGCGCTCAAGAGTTGAACGACGAGCCATCGATCGTACTTGTCGCAAATGAGCGAGGGACAGGCGTCGCCTTCTCCGTGCACCAAGCGATAGGCGTTGGCCTGCGTTGCCACCGAAGCGCGACGCGCGATTGCTGGCGCGAGGCGCTGGCGCCACCACGCCTCGTCGAGCGTTGCGTGCGGGTTCCGATCGAGCAGCCGCAGCGCAATTTCTGATGCGGGACTCCAAAGCGCGCATCCGAGCGGGCGCCCGCGCTCATCGTGCACTGTCACTGCGCCGGCTGCGGCGCTCGGACGCGTGAGGACGTCGCTGCGGTAGATCCACGGGTGGCCGTGCGCCCATCGTCGCGCTCCCTTTGCGGAAACCGTGGCCGAGTCGAGCGTCGTCAAGCCGGGCGCGGCCAATTGCGACGTCATTTGGCTCGTCTCGATCTAGTGGGGTTGAAGTGCGTGTCGAGAGGGGATACTATTCGGACCCTTTCGCATTGTCTCCGACTCGTCGTTTCGTGATGGGCTTGAGAGAATCGATAGGGATCGGTTAGGATTCAAGGCTCGGCGCGAGCGAATGATACGCGCCATCGCTGTTTGAAAAGTGAAGGCAAGGTAGATCGTGGGATGTGAATCCAAACATCGACCGTTTGAGGAGGAGGAGCACGCGTAGCGCGCGACTCCGATTAGACCTCGCCGCGAGCGTAGCGAGCGGCGTCGAGTCGATGGCTGAGAATTGCAACTCACTTGTAGCGCGTGCTCTGCTTGTCTATGAGCGATTGTAGTCAAGCGGACGAAGGCATGTGGGGGATGCCTGGGTACACGGAGGCGAGGAAGGCCGCGGTAAGCTGCGAAAAGCTCGGGGGAGTGGCACACACGCAATGATCCCGAGGTGGCCGAATGGGGCAACCCGGCGGGTCGTGAGGCCCGTCATCTCTCAGCAATGGGAGAGGCGAACCCAGGGAACTGAAACATCTCAGTACCTGGAGGAAGAGAAATCAATTGAGATGCCCTCAGTAGCGGCGAGCGAACGGGGCAGTGGCCTAAACCGAGGTTCTCTGAATCTCGGGGTTGTAGGATCCACGGACG
>QHUV01000607.1 GCA_003222065.1 Gemmatimonadota bacterium
CGGCGACCGAAGATCACGCCCGAGGACGCGGAGGTGGTTCGACAAGCAATTCCCGAGGCCGCAGCCATCAGTTTGACCTCGGGCTACCCGACACCGCAGTCCGACGTGATCTGGGGTGATCGCACGTTAGGCGATGTCCTCATTTTCGGCATAACGCCCGACTATCAGGTCGTCCAGGACTATCGCTTCGCCGGCGGCCAACCCCTCACCGACGTCGACGTGCGCGAGCGGCGCTCCGTGTGCGTCATCGGCGCCGAAGTCGCGGAGAAGCTCTTCGAATCGGTGGACCCGATCGGCCGCGAGATCCGTATTCACGGCCAGCGCTTCACCGTCGTCGGCATTATCGTACGCAAGGGTAAGATTCTCGGCCAGTCGTTTGACGGATTTGTCATGTTGCCCTTTTCGACGTTCGAGTCGATGTACGGGCGCCGGCAAACGACCACCGTCTCCGTGAAAATGCCCGACGCGGCGTCGGTGCACGACGCGATGGCGCGCGCGCAGGAGGCAATGCGCCTCGCCCACCGCCTCAACCCTAACGAGGCTGACAACTTCTCGATCGAGACGTCGGATGCGCTGATCAGCTTCTGGAAGAGCCTGACGAGCGTTCTGTTCAGCGTCGTGCCGGCGGTGGTCGGCATCGGCATTCTCGTCGGCGGCATCGTCATCATGAACATCATGCTGATGTCGGTGCGCGAGCGGACGCACGAGATCGGGCTCCGGAAATCGGTCGGCGCCACGCGACGTGACATTCGCCGGCAGTTTCTCGCCGAGGCGGTGATGTTGGCGACCCTCGGGGGCGCGTCGGGGGCGGTCGGCGGGTGGCTCTTCTCGAGCGCGATCGCGGCGGCCTCACCGCTGCCGGCGCGCGTCACGGCGTGGTCGGTGGGGATGGCCTTGGCGTTAGGCGCCGGCGTCGGCGTGCTGTTCGGCGTGTATCCCGCGACGCGGGCGGCTCGGCTCGATCCGGTTGCAGCGCTGAGGGCGGAATAATGTCGTCGCCCGTGAGACGCCGGCGTGTTGGCATCGAACGGAGCGTCTGGATACGATTCCTCGCGAATCTCCGCGAGACGATCACGCTGGCGATCGACTCCCTTCGCGCGAGCAAGCTGCGCTCCGGTCTCACCGTGCTTGGCGTCGTCATCGGCGTGGCCGTGGTGATGGCCATGGCGTCGATCGTTCAGGGGATTCGCGATCAAATCGTGCAGACGATCGAGGTTGCCGGACCTACGACGTTCTACGTGATGAAGGTCTTCTCACAGACGCCGCTCAATCCGGACCGCTTGCCGAAGTGGATTCGCGTGCGACCCGATCTCACGCGTGACGAGGCGGCGCGGATCGCCGTGCTGCCGATCGTCGCCTACGCTGGTATTTGGGCCCAGGTGATTCAGCGTGTGGAGTACAACAGCGTGCGCACGCAGCCGCAGGCCATCATCGGCGCCGACGACGGCTTCACGGAGATTCAGGGCGGTGATCTCGCCTCCGGCCGCTGGTTCACGCACGCCGAGCTGGCGAGCGGAATTGCCGTCGTCGTCCTCGACGTCGACGTCGCGCGGCGGCTCTTCGGCGCCGTCGCGCCGCTCGATAGACTCGTTAGGCTCGGCGGACGGCCGGCGCGCGTCATCGGGATCTACCAGCCGGCCGCGAACATCTTCAAACCGCCGGGACAGGAAGTCGCCGCGATCGTTCCGTACGCCATGCTCGAGCATCAGTTCACGATCGACAAGACCGTCGCGCTTTATGTTCCCGTCAAACCGAAGCCTGGCGTGACCGTGGCCGACGCGCAGGAAGCGGTGACGATCGCCTTGCGCGAGATGCGGCGCCTCCGTCCGGCGGATCGAAACAACTTCGACATGATCACTCAAGATCAGATTCTGGATGTGT
>QHUV01000608.1 GCA_003222065.1 Gemmatimonadota bacterium
ACTGGCTCGCGCTCGCCACTGCACTCTCGCGGGGCACTGGCGCCGTACCAACACCAAAGTATCATGGAGCTTGACATCGGCATTGGCGTATCGTCCCAACACGGTATCCGGTTCAACCCACAAGCACCTAGCATGACGTGAGGACTCCTTAATGGTTGCACGACAGCTCGTCTCCGTCGTCGACGACGATGAATCGGTACGGGAGTCGCTTCCAGACCTTTTGCGGGAGTTCGGGTTCACGGTGGAGACATTTGCATCAGCAGAAGAATTCCTCGCCTCCGAATCGGTCGCGCAGACTCGGTGCCTGCTCCTCGACATCGCCATGCCCGGCATGAGCGGGCCGGCGCTACAGGTGGAGCTGGCACGGCAGCGACGGTCGATTCCGATTGTGTTCATCACCGCGAACGCCGACGAGAACCTTCGTCCGCAACTGCTCGAGTCGGGCGCCGTGGACTGTCTGTTCAAGCCGTTCACGGAGTCCGCGCTGCTCGCGGCCGTGACATTGGCACTTCGCGCGGCGTGACAACGTTCGCCCCCACCGCGACAACGACTATGGCTACCTCGCTCATGTCAGATCGCGAATTCAAAATGCCCACGACACGGGAGAGCACGCCGGTCGTGTTCGTCGTGGACGACGACATCTCGGTGCGCGAATCGCTGGAGCTCATGATCCGGTACGCGGGGTGGAGCTGCGAGACGTTCGCCTCAGCAGCGCAATTCCTCGCGCACCCCCGCGTTGCCGCGCCGAGTTGCCTCGTGCTCGACGTCCATCTCCCGGACCTCAGCGGCCTCGACCTGCAGCAGCGAGTCGCCGCCGACCGCCTCGACATGCCGATCATCTTCATCACCGGATTCGGCGACGTGCCGATGACGGTCAAAGCAATGAAGGCCGGTGCCGTCGAGTTCCTGACGAAGCCGTTTAACGACGATGTCCTGCTGAACGCGATTCGAAACTGCCTCGAGAGCAGCTCGATTGCATTGAGCAATGGAGCCGAGTTGCAGGCGCTGAAGAGCAGTTATGACTCTCTGAGCGGACGCGAACGCGAAGTGATGGCCCTCGTGGTGACCGGCCATTTGAACAAACAGGTCGCGGCGGAGCTCGGGATCAGTGAGATCACGGTGAAAGCGCACCGCGGGCGTGTGATGCGGAAGATGCACGCCGACTCACTCGCGCAACTCGTGAACATCGCTGCACGGCTTCATCTTCCGCCTGCCTAACGCTTCACAAGCGATCGACGTCCACAATCGCCTGGGCGAAGGCCGCGGGTGCTTCTTGAGGCACGTTGTGGCCAATGCCCTTCAAGATCCGGTGCTCGTAGCGACCGACGAATCGCTTTGCATATGCGGCGCCGTCGGCGGCTGAGCCATCGAAATCACTCGCAATGGTAATCGTTGGCGCTGTGATCACCGGCGCTTTGGCCAGCTTCTGCTCGAGATCGTCGTAGCGTGATTCGCCGTTGCTGAGGCTGAGTCGCCAGCGATAATTGTCAATGACGATCGCGACGTGATCCGGATTGTTGAATGATGCCGCCGAGCGGTCGTACGTCGCGTCATCGAATTTCCACTGCGGCGATGCGATGTTCCAGATGAGTTTATTGAACTCGTAACGATTCTGGTCATAGCCGCGCCGGCCGCGTTCCGTGGCGAAGTAATACTGATACCACCATGCCAATTCGGCTCGCGGCGGGAGGGGCAACTGGTTCGCCTCACGATTCACCACGATGTAGCCGCTCACGCAGACAAGCGCCTTGCACCGCTCTGGCCAGAGCGCGCCGATGATGGCGGCTGTTCGCGAGCCCCAATCGAAGCCGCCGACGATCGCCTGCTTGATCTGTAGCGCGTCCATCAGACTGATGATGTCGACAGCCAAGGCGGACTGCTGTCCATTCCGTGGCGTATCGCTCGACCGAAACCGCGTGGTGCCATAGCCGCGCAGATACGGGACGATCACTCGATAACCTTTGGCCGTGAGCAGCGGCGCAGCGTCGGCATAGCTCTGAATGTCATAGGGCCAGCCGTGTAGCAGCATCACCACCGGGCCGTTCGCTGGTCCTGCCTCGGCGTAGCCGACATTGAGCATGCCGGCGTCGATCTGCTTCACGACATCGAACCAGCTGCCGGATCCGCGCTGGTTTGCTGACAACGGAACCCCAGCCCAGTGCGATGTACTGCCATCACTGGTTGGTGGTCGCCGGATCGCTGCCAGGGTCATCGCCGCTGCGCCGAGGAACGCGCGGCGACCGAGGTCATCTTCGCTGTTCATGACTCCTACCTTTCGTTAGGCAGGTGGCGCCGTCTCGTCTCGCGGCGTTGCCTTCGTCCTCGATCGAGCGGCCATTTCCGCCGCCGCTTCGGATGGCTGTCGTGCGAAGTCCAGCAGATCCGCATTGAATTGCTGTTGATGAGTGCTCATCAGGCCGTGCGGCGCGCCTGGATATACGTTGAGCCGGGAGTTCTTGATCAGCTTCGCCGATCGCGCGGCGCTGATCGCGAGTGGCACGATCTGATCGTCATCGCCATGGAGAATGAGCGTCGGGACGTCCACTCTCTTGGCGTCGTCCGTGAAATCGCTCTCGGAAAACGCCTTGATACAATCGTACGTTGCCTTGAGGCCGACCTGCATGCCGAGTCGCCAGAACTGATCGTGCACACCCTGGGATACTTTCGCGCCGGGCCGATTCGCACCGTAGAACGTTGGACTCAGGTCCTTCCAGAATTGCGATCGATCCGCCGCCACAGC
>QHUV01000609.1 GCA_003222065.1 Gemmatimonadota bacterium
CATCACGAATAATCCGAGCCTCGCCGATCTTCTCAATCAATTGCGCGGCGCGCGGATCAGTGTCCAGTCGCCTGGTGAGCGCGTCACCGGGACCATCCTCGGCGTCGAGAGCCGACGGAAGGCCGCGAACGCTGGTGAGGCCATTGCCGTGCCAACGCTCGATCTCTTTTCCGCGGGAACGATCCGGGCGATCGAGCTGCCGTCGGTGACCGGCCTCTCACTCGAGGACCCTCAGCTCGAAGATGAATTGACCAAGGCCCTCGCGGCACTGTCGCAGGCGCGCGATCAGGACAAGAAGCCGGTGACCATCGACTTCTCCGGCACTGGCGAGCGACAGGTGCGCATCGGCTACGTCGTCGAGGCGCCGGTGTGGAAGACAAGCTACCGGCTCTTGTTAGGCGAGAAACACCATCAGCTTCAAGGGTGGGCGATCGTCGAAAATCAGACGGAGAGCGATTGGAACAACGTCTCGCTCTCGCTCGTGAGCGGACGGCCAATCTCGTTCGTCATGGATCTCTACCAGCCGCTGTATGCGACGCGGCCGACCGTCGTGCCGCGCCTGTTCGCCGGCCTGCACCCCCAACTGTACGCGAGCGGCGTCCCGTCCGGCGCCGATTCCGTACCCATGCAGCCCGTCCCCGAGCGTCGCGCGGGGGCCGCCAACAGTCAGATCAGAATACGCGGCGCGAACCAGCTGTCGGAGGTCGTTGTCACCAGCTTGGCCGCCGCCGACGAGATCGACGAGACCGTGCGTCCCGTGGCGCAGGGTTCGGACCTCGGTGAGCTCTTCGAGTATTCCGTTGGCAATGTCACGTTGCCACGGCAGAAGTCGGCGATGCTGCCGATCATTGTCGACAGCGTCGGCGTCGACCGCGTCTCGATCTACAATCCGGCCGTGCTGCCGAGAAACGCCTTGACCGGTGTCCGCCTAACGAACAGCACGGGGAAGCTCTTGCTGCAAGGGCCAATCACCGTCATCGATCGGAACACGTACGCCGGCGACGCCCGTATCGATGACGTACCGACCGGCCAGCAGCGCTTGCTCAGCTACGGTATCGATCTCCAGCTCACCGTCGACGCGACTCAGGACTACCATGTCGATCGGCTCGTGACGGGTCGCATCGTGAAAGGCGTCCTCGAGCTGGAGACGAGGCAGCTCTACACACGGACCTACACGGCTCATAACACGAGCGAGCATGATAAGACGCTCGTCATCGAGCACGGCAGGCGTGGCGGCTTCAAGCTCGTGGACACCGAGAAGCCGATCGAAACGCTCACTAATCTCTATCGCTTTCAGGGGAATGCACCGGCGGGAAAGGTCGCGACCCTCACCGTACGCGAGGAGTCCATATCCTCCGCGAGCTTCGCGCTCCTCGGCGCCGATCTGGGGCAGG
>QHUV01000610.1 GCA_003222065.1 Gemmatimonadota bacterium
GGAGTCGAACGAGACGATGATTCTGGGGCTCGACCTCAAGCGCGGCGACGAGGTCATCATCACGACGCAGAACTACCCGCGCATGCAGACGACGTGGCGCCAGCGCGAGCGACGCGACGGGGTCGTCATCAAAGCCGTTAGGCAGGACACGCCGCCCAAGAGCGCCGACGAATACGTCAGCCGCATCGCCGAGGCGATCACGCCGCGCACGCGAGTCATCGAGGTCATGCACATCAGCTTCATGACAGGCTACATCGCCCCGGTGCGCCGCATTGTGGACATGGCGAGGCCGAAAGGCATCGCCGTCTTCGTGGACGGCGCGCACGCTTACGCCCACTTCCCGTTCACGCGTGATGACCTCGGCTGCGATTACTACGGCACGAGCCTCCACAAGTGGCTCATGGCGCCGATCGGTACCGGATTCTTATATGTCCGCCGCGACAAGATTGCGTCGTTGTGGCCGATGATGGCGGCGGCCGCCGAGCAGACGAACGACATTCGGAAGTACGAGGAGATCGGCACGCATCCGGCGGCGAATCACAACGCGATTGCCGTTGCGCTGGCGTTTCACCGCGGGATCGGCGCGGAGCGAAAGATCGCGCGCCTACGAATGCTCCGCGATCGCTGGGCGAAGCGTCTGTTGGCGTCGAGTGACCGGGTGAAGATGCTGACGCCGATCGGCCCGAACGAGAGCGGCGCGATTGGCGTCGTCGCGGTGGAAGGCATTGATATCGGGAAGCTGCAGGGATGGCTCCTGGCGAAACATCACATTGTGACGACGCCGTTGATCCATCCGGAGTTCAATGGGCTCCGGGTTACTCCCAACGTGTACACAACATTGGACGAGGTAGATCTGTTCGCTGATCGGATGGAGGCGGCGATCAAGCGCGGTATCGCCTAAGTGTCATCCCGAGGAACAAACTGTCATTCCGAGCGTAGCGAGGAATCTGCATTTTCAACGGCGTACGTGCAGATCCCTCGTCGCTACGCTCCTCGGGATGACACTCTGCTCGTCCGAATACTTGCTATTCTCCTGGTGCTCGCTGTGTCGCCCCTTGCGGCCCAGCAGCGAGCCGCGACGACGGTCATACTCGTCAGGCACGCGGAGAAAGCCGCGATCCCCGCCGAAGATCCAGCGCTCACCCCGGAAGGCCAGGCAAGGGCGCAAGCGCTGATGGCGATCGCGCGGGACGCGGGAGTGACGGCGATCATAACGACTCAGTTCGCACGCACGCGTGAAACCGCGCGGCCGGCCGTGGAGGCCCTGCACATTACGCCGGAGATCGTGAGCGCCGGTGGCGCGCAGCACGCACAGGAGGTCGCCAAAGCCATCCTGAGCGGGCACGCTGGCGCCGTGGTGCTCGTCGTCGGTCATAGCAACACCATCCCCGCGATCGTCGCCGCGTTAGGCGCGCCGCGGCCGCCGCCGATCTGCGACAGCGAATACGACGGACTGTATTTCGTCACCGTGCCGGCGACCGGCGTGGCGCGCGTCATCCGTGCGCGATACGGCGAGCCGTCACCGGCGCTCGCCGGCTGCGGAGGGATGAAGCACTAGCGAATTCTCAGCGCGACGCCGCGCGCAACGATCATCGGCCAGGAATGCGGATCCGCGAGCGGGTGCGTTAGCACCGAATCGCGGAGCATCGTCGCCTCGGCCCGGCGTCCGCCTTTGGCGGCGCAAAGCCCGCGGATCGCTTGAGGCAGCGGCCGACCCGCGTCCGGGGCACGCGAGAGCTCGGCGAGTGCGCCGTCGCAGTTGCCAGTGAAGAGCAGATCGAGGGCGCGGAACGACCGCGCGTACTGCTGGCCGAGCACCGAGCGATTCTTCTCGCCG
>QHUV01000611.1 GCA_003222065.1 Gemmatimonadota bacterium
CGGTTCGCCGACATGCCGCTGCCGCCGCGTTGCTTGCCTGTAGCGCATGCGGCGGCGCGAACTTGCCGCCCGTCGACGGACCCCTGGCCGTCGGGACGTGGGGCGGAGATGGCGCGGCCATGATCGTCGCCGACACGTCGATGCACCTGCACGTCGGCTGCACGTACGGCGACGTCTCTGGTCGCGTGCCAGTCGTGAACGGCGAGTTCGACGCTACAGGAAGCTACATGCTCCGCGCGTACCCGATCGCGATCGGTCCCACGCTGCCGGCGCGCTTTACCGGCACGGTGGCCGGAAACCGTGCAACGATCACCGTCACGGTGCAGGACACCGTTCAGCATCAGACCGTCGTGCGTGGCCCAGTCGTCGTCACCTTTGGCGCGCAACCTCAGCTGGGTCCATGCCCGATCTGTCGGCGGTGAGTGTCGATGGATATGTAGACTGTCGCGGTGCGAGCGTTGGCAACCAGCGGATGATGTCTTGCGGGGAGATGTCGCGGCGGCGAATCTCTGCGCGCAGGAACATTTGCTACCGCCTCCCCCGTCCCTGAGACACTTTCGTGAACACACGCCATCTCGTCGTTATCGCCGTCCTCGGCAGCGCACTGCCTGCCGCGGCGCAGAAGCAGACGCCGATCGACGTCGCGCAGGTCGACAGCATCATCCGCAAGCAGATGGCCGACAAGCACATCATCGGCGTTTCCGTCGGCATCATGCAGAACGGCCAGGTCGTGTTCGCGCGCGGGTACGGCGTCGCCGACGTCGCCAGCGGTACGCCGGTCACGCCGAGCACGATGTTCGCCATCGGGTCGGTCACCAAACAATTCACCTGCAGCGCGCTGCTCATGCTCCAGGAGCAGAAGAAGCTCTCGCTTCGCGATCCGGTCGCGAAATATTTCCCGAGTCTCACGCGGGCGAAGGACATTACGCTTCTCGACCTCGGCGGACATCTCTCCGGATACCGCGACTACTACCCGCTCGATTATGTCGATCGGGAGATGGCGATGGACCAGCCGGCGGACACGATCATTACTCGTTATGCAACGCGTCCGCTCGACTTCGAGCCGCGCTCGCATTACTCGTACAGCAACACGGGCTATCTGATCCTTGGCCGCGTGATCGAGAAGGTGAGCGGCGAGCCGTTCGGATCGTACCTCAAGACGCACCTCTTCACACCGCTCAAGCTCGGGAACACGCAATTCGAGCCGGCGCCTAACGGCTCGGCGATGGCGCACGGTTATACGTCGTTCGCGCTCTCCGATCCGATAGCGGCGGTGCCGGAAGCGAAGGGATGGGCCGGCGCGGCGGGCGCGATCTGGTCGACGCCGACGGATCTCCTCACCTGGGATCTGTCGCTGCTGAACCATACGCTCATCTCTCCGGCGTCGTATGCGGTCCTCACGACGCCGCAGCGTCTAACGGATGGCCGCACGAGTGGCTACGGCTGCGGGGAGGGAATCAACGATCGCGGCAACGCGGTGACGTTCTCGCACGGCGGCGCTGTTTCCGGCTTCGTCGCGCAGAACACCGTTATCCCCAGCACCAAATCGGCACTTGTCGTTCTGTCGAACAGCGACTTCTCACCAGTTGGCGCGTTGAATCAGGAGCTACTGGGAAAGCTGATGCCGTCGACCGGTGACGTGCCGACGATTCGCGGCGCCTCGGCGCTGGACGCCGCGAAGAAGTTCTTGACTGATCTGGAACAAGGCCGCGTCGATCGATCGACGATCTCGGCGGACTTCGACGTCTATCTCACAAATGAGAAAGTTGCAACGGCTCAACGGTCGCTCAACGCGCTTGGCCCCATCTCGAATGTCCGGGTGACGGGCCTGGTCGAGCGGGGCGGGATGGAGGTGGCGATCGTGCACTTCGACGTCGGCACCACCGGCGCGCAGGGACTGATGTACCGCACGCCGGACGGGAAGCTCGAAGAATTCCTCTTTTCCAGGAGTTAGTTCGGCGGGCCTCCGCGAGTGCTTCTTTTCCGGTCTCTCTGTACATGAAAAGCGAACGCAGATGACGCAGAGTTCGCAGA
>QHUV01000612.1 GCA_003222065.1 Gemmatimonadota bacterium
CTCCCGCGTTGGCGATCGTTTGGAAGAACACATTGTTGCTGATGCGCACGGGCCGCGTCGGCTCGATCGTGGGACTCGCTGTCATGGCAGTTGTGCTGTCGCTGCCTTCGATCGATTCGGTGGGCTTCAACCGCCGATTCGTCGCCGTCTGGGCGCTGGCGATGATCGGCCTGCTGATCGTGCTCGGCTCGCGCGTGCTCCAGAACGATTTCCGCCAGGATGCCGATCATCTTGCCACTCTAAAGACGCTTCCGCTCGCCGGCGCGCGGCTCGTCGGCGCGGAGGTGGTTTCATCGGCGCTGCCGATCTCGGCGATGCAGCTCGTGCTGATGTTCGTCGCGTACGTCGCAACGTTAGGCGACGCGGATCTGCCGGTCAATCTCGGGACGCGAACGTCGCTCTTGTTCATGTCGCCACTGGTGCTCTCGAGCGTGAACGTGACGACGGTGACGATTCAAAACGGCGCCGCGCTGCTCTTTCCCAGTTGGATCCGGGCAGCGCCGGTCGTGGGCGGCGGCATCGAAGCGATGGGACAGGGCATCCTGGCCACGGGCATGCTGCTGCTCACCTTCCTCGTCGCCCTGCTTCCGGCTGCCGCCGCATTCGCGGCGGTGTGGTGGCTGCTGTCCGGGGTGCCGAAGGTGTGGATCGTCGCCCTCACGATCGCGGCCGCCGTGCTTCTCATCGAGACGTGGTGGGGGATCCGTGGGCTAGGGCGAAGGTTCGAACGTCTCGAGCCCGGCGCCTGATGGAGATACGTCGTTAGGCGCTGAGTCTGGCTTTTTCGGCTCCTCCTCAAACGAGGACGGCGCAAGGCACGCCCTTACGTGTCTATCTACGCAACTCCTGAAACACGTTGATCCCCGCTCCGATGAGCAAGGACACCGTGCCGTTGATGAGCGCCGTGCGCGTGCGGTCACTGGTCGCCGGACGCCACGACGCTTGCGCAAAACTCCCCGCATAGGCGCCAGCGATGCGCGGAACGGCCACCGGGTGACTGCCGTTAGGCATCGGATCCGTGACCGAGGCCGCGAGTGCCCACCGGAGCCGGTTGCCGATGCCTCGGCAGTGGCAGGGCACGTAGTCGAGCGGCCGTTTGAGCAGGGCGGCCAGCGCCTCGGTGGCTCCCTCCTGGATCAGAAACTCGCCGACATCCGAGGCCGCGCGCCGGCGATATCCCTCGAAGCCTTTGCCCCATTCCGGCGGATCGTTGCGCAGCTGGTCGACTTCGCCCCACGCCAAGCCGAGGACTGTCCCGTAAACCAGATCCCGGCCGAACCGCGCCAATCGCGTCGACGAATCTCGACCGACACGCACCTGCGATTGTGCGCGACCTGGTGCGATCGCTACCAACAGCGTCACGAGTCCAGCCTGCGCCAACAGACTGCCCCACACCGACCGGCGAACCTTGAAGCGCTCCTCGCGATCGCCGGATACCTTCGTCATTCAGTCCGCGACCGCGTACCCGGAGAGGTGACCTGTCGTGAACGAGAGGTGGCGAGAGACCTTGTCGTCGACAACGCCTCCCATCTCCTCGAGCAACTCGTGCGTCACCGGATCGACGTGCCAAACGTGAAGCGTCTCCGAATTGATGTTATTCCGGTTGCAACGCGAATAATCGATCGTGATCGAAACGGGTTGCTGAAACAGGAACGACTGGAGTGGGACAGCCGTGACGACGTCGAGTGCCGTGACGTCGATCTCCATGTAGGTCGACGCCGGAATCGTCACCCGTATGGGAGTCGGTGCTAGTAGTGCTCCGGCAGGAATAGAGATACTCGTGGCGCCCAACTGCACCACACCGCCGAGCAAACCGACGATCGAGGACGTCGTTGTCGTTTGATCGCTCGGGCATTCGAGCAGATTGGTTCCCGGGTTCTTGCTTTGCGATGACGTTGGCTTGGGAGCCGTGGCACGAGGCTCGCCGCAAGAGAGCGCGAGCAGCAACATCGCGACCATCGTTCCCGCAGTTCCCCAGCGACGAACTTGGATTCCGAACATCGCGCCTCAATTACATGTTGAAGGGACAAGCGCCCGCTAGACCGGGGCCCGAACACCCGTGCAAAGGGTGCAACCGACGTGCCTGACTCGAGCGAACTGATCGACGAAGGCATTGCCGCGGAAAAACTTGGCATGCTCGACCGCGCCGAGTCCTGTTACTCCCTTGCCGCCGC
>QHUV01000075.1 GCA_003222065.1 Gemmatimonadota bacterium
GTGGCGCGGCGGCTCGCCTCGGGCGATCAGCAGATGATCGAGGACGGCAAGATCGACGCGGAGGAAGTGCGTACGCTGCTCGGCCGGCCGCGGGTGCACCCGGAGCGCGCGGCGACGGAGAACGAAATTGGCGTCGCGACGGGGATGTACTACACACCCGCCGGTGGCGACATCATGTTCGTCGAAGCGGCGATCAGGAGGCTATACGGCTTTGGCCAGCGCAGCTCGGATAGTGAAAAAACGCAAGTGAGTGGCTGGGGGAATGTCTCCTTGATTCTAACCGGCCAGCTCGGCGACGTGATGAAGGAATCGGCGCGGGCCGCACTCACCTATGCGGCGACACACGCGTCGACGCTTCAAATCCCGGAGGACCGGCTCGGGTCGATCGAGGTGCACGTGCACGTGCCAGCCGGCGCGATTCCGAAGGATGGGCCTTCGGCTGGGGTAACGATGTCCACGGCCCTCGTGAGCGCGATGTCTGGTCGGCCGGTGCGCAAGGACGTGGCAATGACCGGTGAGATCACGCTGCGTGGGCGCGTGTTACCGATCGGCGGCGTGAAGGAAAAGGTGCTCGGCGCTCACCGTGCCGGCATCACGAACATCATTCTGCCGAAGGACAACGAAGCGGACATGGAAGACATCCCGGAGGACGTCCGCTCGCAAATGAGTTTCCACTGCGTTGCGACGCTCGACGAAGTATTCGAGATCGCACTGTTGCCGACGCCGACTGCCCATGGGCCGGTTGAGAAAACGCTCATGGAGGAGGAAGAGGAAGCCGCGACGACAGCCGTCGGGCGCTGACGTTAGGCCGCGCGCACGAAGGGCCGGACCGTCAACCGATGAACATCGGCGACGGGACCGGTCCTTCGTCGTCTTCCAGCCGCGCCAGATCGCGCGCGCACCAGCGCGTCGCCGCGGTCACGGCCGCCGTGCTCTCGCCCGCAGCCATCGACCAGTCCGCGTGTTCGAGCAGCAGGAGCCCGGCCATGGTGCGCGCGATGGCGTAGGCGAAGGACCGCGCACGGACTTCCGCGAAGGCGCGACCTTCCTGCGCGGCGCGATCGGCGAACGCCTCGATCCGTTGAAAGGCGTCGCGAACGCGGCCAACAGCGGAGCCGAGCGTTTCGCTGCGCACGCCAGCGAGCCGTTGCCTCGCGTCGTCGAGCACAGACGTCAGGCCACTCGTTTTCTCGAGGGCACGCAACACGTCCAGACTCAAGACGTTGGTCGTGCCTTCCCAGATCGGCAGCACTTGTGCGTCACGCAGCAGACGTGGAAGACCGGTGTCCTCGATGTATCCCGCGCCGCCGAACGACTCGAGCGCTTCGCTGGCGACCGCGACGGCCTGCTTCGCCGTATACAGCTTGGCGATCGGAATGAGCAGACGGAGTCGCGCCAGCTCGTTTGTGGAGGCCTCGTTGCACTCCTGCCTGCCTAACAACTCGACGACGTGAAAAGCGAGCATGAAGGCCGCTCGCCACTCCGTCTCCATGGCGGCAAGCGTCTCGGCGTGAAGCGGATGATCGGCCAAGGGTTTGCCAAAGGCGACGCGCCGGCGCGCGTAGTCGCGCGCCAGGGCAATGGCGCGCCGCATTCCGGCGACAGCGGCGACGGCGTTGTAGACGCGAGTGACGTTAAACAGCGCGGCGATCTTGCGCACACCCTGCCCTGCCTCACCAACGAGGTGTGCGGGCGCCCCGTCGAGGGTCAATTCGGCCGTCGGCAGGGCGCGTGTGCCGAGCTTGTCTTTCAGCCGATTGACACGAATGCCACGTAAGGCGCCGTCCACGTCTCGCAGTTGCACGAGGAAAACGCTGAGACTTCGCTCGCGTCCACGCTCTGGTTGGACATACGCCAGCGTGATCGCGATCTGCGATGTCGTGGCGGAGGTGAACCACTTCGTTCCATGCAGGCGATAGCTGGCGCCTTCGGCGACCGCTACGGTCGAGGTGGCGGAGACATCGGAGCCGCCGGTCCGCTCGGTCATCCACTGCCCCGACGTCCAAAATCTTTCCGGGTCGCGGGAGACGAAATGCTCGAACACGGGACGCGTCACCTCGTCCGGATACAGCTCGAGGAGCCGGGCTGCGCCATCGGTCATCGCGAGCGGGCAGCTATAGGTCGCCGAAGACGGCGCGTAGAGGTATAGCCGCGCGAACTGGTCGATGCGCGAAAGCGCACCGTGCTTTCGTTCGTACCCGATTGCAACGAGGCCCTCCTCAGCGGCAATGCGATCGAGCTCGCGCCACGCGTGCGAGGTTGGAATGGCGTCAATGCGACGGCCCCACGCGTCGTAGGGTACGTGCCGCGGTGGCTGCGCTTCGGCGGCGGCGTCGAGCGCTAACAGTTCGCCGGCGGCACGACCACCGAGACGTCGCAAAGAGGGCTCGATCTCCGCGATCATCTTCGGTGGAAGGCGTTGCCGCAGGTACGACGCGAGCAGCGGATCGTCGTCGTACTGATTCGTTAGGCCCGGTGCGTCCTGAAAGAATTCGGGGACCACGCGACGTGGGGCTGGGGACGGGAATCGACAGGGCGAAGCTGCCTAACAACTCTCAGAAGAACACCAGCGGTCCGAATTGCGGCATACGCCACGGATCGTTCTTGAGGGCCGCGGGCTCGGTGCCAAGTAGAAAGAACTCGATGTAGCGATGATCGGGTGCCGTGGTGGAATCCGCGAGCGAGCCGGTCTCACGATCGAGCTCGGCGTAGATGAGTCCCGGTGGTGGGACGCTCCACACGTTCGCGGCGGGCAGCGTGACAGCGCCGCCGGCCCCGTAATATCGTGCGATCATATGACCCCAGATCGGCGCCGCGAGAGAGCCGCCGGCTGCGCCGGGTGCGATGGTGGTCGGTTGATCGAAGCCGAGCCACACGCCGCCCACAAGGTCTGGGGTCAGCCCGACAAACCAGACGTCGGCGTTGTCGTTCGTGGTGCCAGTCTTCCCCGCAATTGGGATCGCCGAGGGCACTGCCTGACGCGCGGCGGCGCCGGTGCCGCGGTCCGCCACGTCCTGCATCATGCGACGCACGATGAACGCGACGCGCGGATCGATCACCGGAGTCAACGGCGCCGGCGGAGCCGCGTACGCGGGCCGTCCGGTCGGATCCTCGATGCGCGTGATCAGTCGCGGTTGTACGACCGAGCCAAGATTGGCGAACGCCGTGTATGCCGTCACGAGCTCGAGCGGCCTCACGGCCGACGCGCCGATGGCGCTCGACGGAACCGGAGCAATCGGCGACGTGATGCCTAACCGCTGCGCGAGCGCGGCGATGGTATCCATACCGACGCGCATTCCGAGCTGGATGGCTACCGGATTGCGGGACCTAACGAGCGCTTCGTGCACCGTCATCGGTCCGAGAAACTGTCCGTCGGCGTTCCCCGGCTGGTAATTGGGTCCGCCCGGCATCGGAATCGACAGCGCGGTGTCGGCGACGATGGCGTTCGGCGGAATGCTGTCGGCCAGCGCCGCCGCGTAGACGAGCGGCTTGATTGCCGACCCCGGCTGCCGAAGCGCGAAGACACGATCGAACGGTGACGCGGCGTAATTTCGGCCACCAACGAGTGCGCGCACGTCTCCGGTACTCGGATCCATGGCGACGATCGCACCCTGCAGATAGGGCGATTGCGCCTTCATCGCGGCGGCGTACGAGAGATGGCGATATCCGGGGCGCGCCTCGACTTTTGCCGTGCCTTCGGCAAGCGCAACGACGGCCGCGCGCTGCAGCACCGGATCCAGCGTCGTGTAGATGTGATAGCCGCCGTTGGCGACCGGAATGCCGGCTCGCTGTGCAGCTTGTCGGACAGCGTCCACGAAGTACTGAGCCGGAGCCGACATGCCAGCGTCCGGAGCGGTGACGACAGCTTCGCCTCGGGCCTTCTCAGCCGCATCATGCGTGATGTAGCCTTGATCCGCCATGAGGCCGAGGATCAGATCGCGCCGAGCTTTCGCCCGCGCGGCAAAACGCGTGGGATCGTAAAGGTTGGGTGATTTCGGAAGAGCGGCGAGTGTCGCCGCCTCGGCGAGCGAAAGGCGCGATGCCGACTTGGCGAAGTAGTGTCGCGAGGCCGCTTCGACGCCGAACCAGCCATGTCCGAGATCAACCTGATTCAGATAGGCCTCGAGGATCTGGTCCTTCGTGTAGTGCTTCTCCATCTCGCGCGCCGCTGACTGCTCGCGAAGCTTGCGCGAGAGGCTGAGATCACGGCGGTCGATGATGTCCGGGTGCATGTTGCCGACCAGCTGCTGGGTGATTGTGCTCGCCCCGCCACGACGCTGGCCGAAGAGCTTCCCCTTGATGGCTGAAGCAACGCCGATCAGATCGACGCCGTCGTGCTGGTAGAAGCGCTGATCCTCGACGGCGATAAATGCGTGCTGGACGTACCGCGGCATGACCTTGAGCGAGACGCTCGTTCGGAATTGACGACCGATCTCGCCGACGAGCGAGCCGTCGCGGCCGAAGACCAGCGACGATTGGGGCGATGGCACGATCTGCCACGCCTCGACCTCGGGAGGCTGTGCTTGTCCGCCAACGCGCACCGAATTCTGGGCCGGCAATATCGGCGCGAACGACAACCCGGCGACGAGGCCGGCGAGGACAATTTTGCCGCGAATACTGGTCATGCGAAAAGTTCTACCCTAGGCGCAAAGCAAAGATACAATTAAGACATGCCTCCCTTCGTCCATCTCGCCATCGCGCAGTTCAAGCCGCGCAAGGCAGACTTTCGAGCGAACCTGGAGCGTTTGGGTGCGCTGTTCGCGCAACTCGGCGATCTAGAGCCGCATCCGAACGTGTTGGCGCTGCCGGAGACGGCATTGACCGGCTACTTCCTCGAGGGCGGAGTACGCGAAGAGGCAATGACCGCCGGCGCACTCGCTCGTGAGCTCGACACGACGTATCGATCGGCAATACGGTCTCCTCGTTCAATTGACGTCACGCTTGGGTTCTACGAGATCTGGAACAACAAGCTGTACAACAGCGCGATGTACGTGACGCTCGGAAACGGCGAGCCGCAAATTCGTCACGTGCATCGAAAGATGTTCCTCCCGACGTATGGCTTGTTCGACGAGGAGCGCTTCGTCGAGCGCGGCACGGAGATCCGCGCGTTCGGCACTTCCTGGGGCCGCGCAGCTATGCTCGTGTGCGAGGACGCGTGGCACAGCATGACAGCGACGATCGCCGCCCTGGACGGGGCACAGATCATTTTCGTCTGCTCCGCGCCCCCGGCACGGGGTCCGTGGCCAAAGAACGACGATGTGCCGGGACCCGCGAGCGTGAGTCGCTGGGAGCGGTTGATCCGCGACATCGCCGATGAGCACGGCGTTTATGTGATGCTCTCGAATCTCGTGGGAAGCGAGGGAGGCAAGCTGTTCGCGGGGTCGGCGCTGGTCGCCGGACCGAAGGGGGATGTTCGCGGCCGCGGTCCTCTGTGGGAGGAGGCGGTCGTGACAACGAGCGTCGACCTCGCCGACGTGACGCGAGCTCGAGCGGACATGCCGTTGGTCGCCGATCTCGAGGTGATGGCGCCGCACCTCGCGTCGAGTCTCGAGGCGGTGCGCAATCACACGCCAGTCATGCTTCGCTATGACGGCCCGTCGTGTGAACCGACGATCGAGCCACCGCGGTCTTCCTCGTCGCGAAACGCGGCGAAGAAGAGCTCCACAAAGAGTGGAGAGCCGTTCGCGTTGGTCGCCATCCCCTCGGAGCGTCGCGGGCCGTCGCCGCTCGAGATCGACGCCAAGCTCACCGCGGATTGGCTCACCGAGTTCATTCGCGAGGAGATGCAACAGCGCGGATTCCATGCGGCGGTAATAGGGGTGTCCGGCGGCGTAGACTCCGCCGTGACCGCGTATCTCGCCGCGCGCGCTCTCGGGCCAAAGAACGTCTTTGGCGTGAGAATGCCGTATCGGACGTCGAGCGCGGCAAGCCTCGAGCATGCACAGCTCGTGATCGACGCGCTCGGCATATGTACGGAGACGGTCGACATCACGCCGGCCGTCGACGGCTATCTCGCCCTCGTCCCCGACGCCGATCCGGCCCGGCGCGGAAATGTGATGGCGCGTATGCGCATGATCACGCTTTTCGATCTATCGGCGAAGTATCGAGCGATTCCACTCGGCACGGGCAACAAGACGGAGCGTCTCTTCGGCTACTTCACCTGGCACGCCGACGATTCGCCCCCGATCAATCCGCTCGGGGATCTGTTCAAGACGCAGGTGTGGTCGCTCGCGCGCCATCTCGGCGTGCCTAACGTGATCATCGACAAGCCTCCGACGGCGGATTTAGTCGTCGGTCAAACGGACGAGGGGGACTTCGGAATCAGCTACGCGCGTGCCGACGAGCTATTGAACTGGCTACTGAGCGGCTATAGCGCCGCGGATCTCATCGCGCACGGCTTCGATCAGGCTGAGGTGGCGCTCGTCACAAAGCGTGTCGAGAGCACGCATTGGAAACGTCGGCTGCCGACAGTGGCGATGGTGAGTCCGACGGCGATCAATGAGAGCTACCTTCGGCCGGTGGACTACTGAGAGCGTAACTGCCGGAGAGCGCAACTGCCGGGGGCGCCAGGACTGGCGCCTAACGGTGCGCGGTTCTGTCGTCCAGCAGTTGCGCAGTTCAGCAGTCACGCTCTTCGATGTATGCGTCGGCCTCGATCTCGACGAGCATCTCGCGGTCGATGAGGGAGCGGACCTCGACCATCGATGTCGCGGGGCGGATATCGCGGAAGACTTCGCCGTGCGCGCGGCCGACGGCTTCCCAATCACGAGCGATATCGACGACGTAGATACGCGTCCGAACGACTTGATCGAATCGGGCACCAGCGCGCGTGAGCGCGCCACCGACGTTCGCGAGAGCCTGGCGAGCCTGAGCCGCGGCGTCACCGATGCCGAGGAGCTTTCCGTCGGCATCCGTGGCGGTCGTACCGGAGACGTGTACCCATTGACCGACACGTACGGCGCGTGAGTAGCCGACGATCGGTTCCCAGGTGGTTCCCGACGAGAAGTTCTGGCGGCTCACGCGACTACGCCGCGCGGGCGTAGGCGAGACTCACCGCACGGCGCGCACAGCGTTTCAGTGCGCGATGAACGGCGCGAGCGTAGTGAATGAAGTTGAGGCCGGCCCAGGGGTGGCGGGCGAAGAATTCGGTGGGCAGCAAGTCGCCTTTCAGGCGATTACAGGGGCCGCACGCAGCAACGAGATTGCCTGGCGCGTGGACGCCGCCCTTAGCCAGGGGAAAGACGTGATCGATTGTCGCGATGTCGTAGTCGAGCGGAGCGGCGCAATACACGCAGCGCC
>QHUV01000613.1 GCA_003222065.1 Gemmatimonadota bacterium
GGCGATCATCTAGCGCAAATGTAACAGAGTAACTACTCAACGATGGAATGCCGGCTACCGCCAATACGCTGTCCCGCCAGAGCTCGCCGGTAGTGCGCAGAACCTCAGGTGCACCAAACCGTTGCTCGAATGTTCCGGTCTCTCGTCGAAGCTCTGCTCTAGCGCTGGTATCACCTTGGAGCGAGCGACTCGCGAGTGTTCGCATGCGCTCGCCGTCAAGCGCGGGCCGGGGAGGGGCATACAGCGGCTCGAACGAGAGTGACCAAACGACTGTATCAATGACGGTTACTGGTACAACGCCGGGAACGGCTGCATAGCGTGTCGTCGTCCGAATTGCCCGTGCCAGCCAGGGTGGAAACAGCATCACTAGCAGCGCGATGATCAGCGCGCCGACGACGATCGGCAGCCGGTGACGGTCGAACTGCACGGCTTCAGGATGGCCGCGTTTGCCGGCCGGCGCCGGCGTCGTCAAAGCAGAGCGGCTTCGTCTCGTTCTCGGGCGCGCGCGCTTCGAGCGGCAGCGTCGTCGGAGCCGTGCCCACCCACACTATGCAGTGATAGGCCGGGAGACGATCATGAGTCGCGATGCCCCACCAGCTGCGGCGATCCGGATTGTGGAGCTGCACATGTACTCCCGTTGGCAGTTGAACCGTCGGGAGCGCTCGCAACGACCCCACGTAGCGCGTCGAATCGTAGTAATACCCTTCCTGCGCCGTGACGATCTTGTCGAGTGACGCCCTGAGTAGACCGTCATAGCGCCGTCGTTCGTTGCCGGTCCGATAGCGAAGGGCAATGACGACCGCGACGATGACGACTAGCGCGGTGGCGGCACCGATGGCCTGTCGGCTCGAGATCGCCACGCGACGCAGGACCCTGCCGTCAGGCTCCGGCGCCGGCGCCTTCTCGCTGGGACCGCCCGTCATCGATCGTTATGCAGTGTCTGGATCGCGCGAGGCCTCACGCTGGCCGGTCGTCGTGACGTCCCCTCGCGGAACTGGGCGCGGACGCTCTAATGACATCTCCCGAGCGCTCGCGACGAGCGGAATCGATCCATCGAGGACGACGCGCTCGACGGGACGCCCCGCAGCGGATCGCGTGGTGGCGATCAAGCGCCGATCGGCGATGCGCATCCGGGCCTGCGATACCAGGAAAGTGACGGCGAAGACACCAACTCCGCACAGCAGACTGTTCGGCGCCGACTGGCCCGCATCGGGCGTCCAGGCGAGGGCCATTGAGTAGAGCCACACGAATGCGCACATCGCGAGCAACGCGTGGCCGCCGGACACCAATGCACGAGTGCGCATCGAGAACGCTCCATGGAGTTGAGCATGGCGCCCGCGTTGGCCGGGAGTCATTCGGCCGCGCATGGTCTGCGCGATGCACCACATCGTTCGAAGGCAAAGGACCAATCCGAAAGCGAGTACGATGTCGGCGAGATTGAAGCTCGTCGTGGCGCCGGTCGGCGTCGTCAGGGCGATGAAATCGAGGACGCCGTATGGTGGAATGAGGGCATCAGCAAGGTTTGCCGCCCCAGCGCCTACCAACAAACCGAGCGTGATCGGCGCGCTCGCGTCCACCGCAGCGAGCGGACGGCAGACCCGCACCACGAGCACGACAACGATCGTCGTTAGGATCGCCGTGACCGGCAGCTCCAAACCCGCGCTCTGAAGGCCCCCGGCAAGGCGTGTGTTGTTGACGATCGCGAGGTGCCAGCCCAGGGCGGGCGAGCGATCGCTCTCGGCGGCCAGCACGCCCAATGCCCACTGCTTGGCAGCGAAATCGGCGAGAAACACAAGGCTCGCGGTTGTCGCGAGCCGATTCAGTGGCCCCGTTCTCACGGCGTTTCGACTCGTTAGGGCTGCTTCGTCGGTGATGCGGGCACAACCGTGCTCGAGAGCGGGTGGCCGCGCACGCGAGTGCGAAGAACAAGGGCCGGCTGTGCCCGCCCCAGCCACAGCCGCGAGGCTGGGTCTCGAGAACTGCGGGATCGCGATAAGTAGAAGAATCGCGATGATGACGAGAATGGCGACGGTCTCGACTACCGAGAATCCGCTGCGCGCAGCACGATTCACTAACAGCCTCCTTGACGGAGGCCAATTATAAGGGCTGAATCGCTGAAGAGCTATCTAGGCTGATTCTCGCTCGCGAATCTTCTCCGTTCGCTCTCCCGCGTCTCCGGCGCGGCCGGTCCGGAAAGACACCCTTACCCCACCGAAGCGAAGCTCGGCAGATCCCTGAATGATCGCCTCACCTTCTATGCGCCGCCCGTCAAGGAAGGTCCCGTTTGTGGAGGCGAGGTCGATCAAGTGCCACACCGAGCCACGCCGGAGCAGCGTAGCGTGGGCACCGGACACGCTGTCGTCGGCAATACGAACGTCGTTTTCGGCACTGCGACCTATGTGAATGACGGG
This sequence comes from Gemmatimonadota bacterium, assembly GCA_003222065.1. Classification (GTDB taxonomy): domain Bacteria; phylum Gemmatimonadota; class Gemmatimonadetes; order Gemmatimonadales; family Gemmatimonadaceae; genus AG2. The sequence goes on from QHUV01000613.1 coordinate 2,412, forward strand.
CCGCTCGACCGGAAAGCGCGCCCCTTTCAGCGGTCCGTCGCTCAAGACTTCAATGGTTGCGAGCGCCCGACGATCCGCCTCACTGGACGGTTGGCTGAGTGGCGCCATGATCTCGAAGCGGAATTCATGCTCCCCAATTCGGATCACGTCACCCTGACCAAGCTGTTGTGAGCCGCGAACTTTCGTTCCGTTCACAACAACGCCGTTCGTGCTTCGGTCGGTGATGATGTATCCATGCAGCGACGGCGCGATCAGCGCATGCTGGCGCGATACCGATGTCGCTTGCAACACGACCTGACAAACCGGATCGCGGCCGACGTGTAAACCACTCGGCGGAACTCCGTACACGGATCCTTTGCTCAGGTCGATCAGGCGCGCCCCGAAATCGTCGGCGCTGGCGCTCTCCGGCAGGACGGGCGGAATGGCCGAAAGCTGTTCGTCTACCTCAATGCCCACGACGGACGATGTGCTGTCGACTAGCGATAGCTCACCATATCGAATGCGGCAGTCGCGGACCTCGATGCGCGCTCCGTGGATCAACTGTCTCGGTTCGGCGCCAAGAACGTACCCCTCCACTCGCACGGCGAGGGCGTTACCCGCGGCACGAATCGATGCCGGGGTGCCTGGGATAACGCTGATGACCGCGAACAACGGCAGGCCGCTGAGCGCGGGTGCATTGACCGATCCTGCGCCGCGCCCCCCGAGCATGTTCTCACCAATGCGAAGCGGATAGCGCTCCCGCGCGATGACCAGAAACGACATGAGTTCGTAAGGGTGGTACGGCGCTTTGAACGACCTTCGCCGAGACGAGCCAAGGGGTCCCGATCAGAGACGAGTCGCCTCCGATTTCGTGACGGCCTCTACGGCGACGCCGTCCTTTATGCGGCGATCCTCGCGCCGTTGCGACCGGCCCCAGCCGCAGACCATGATCACTCCGACTGTCCCTACCCCCGCCGTCACGGGTCCCACCCGAATCGCTCCGGTTCCTTCCGCGGGGCGGCGGGACGCCGCCCGGATCTGGCGTGGCCGCACGCGATTAATCGCGAGCGATGCCGCGTGGGGCGCCGCTATGTCGGCGATCCTGGTCCTCGTCGCCGGAGCAATGACGTTGGCGACATCGCAGCCGTGGCTCTTTGCCGCCCTGGGACCGACGGCAGTTGCAATCGCGAGCTCTCCTGGTCAGCC
>QHUV01000076.1 GCA_003222065.1 Gemmatimonadota bacterium
GCAAATCGCCCAGGACGTTCTCGGCTTCGGCGGGTCGATACCGGTTGTGGCGTCGCTGGCCGAGGGCCTCACTCGCCGGCCTAACGCGTTGCTGATCGGCATCGCCCCGCCCGGGGGTCAGCTTCCACCGAGTTGGCGAGCGCTCATCCTCGACGCCATCGATCATCGCCTCGAGATCTGGAGCGGACTGCACACGATTCTGGGCGACGATCCGGAGTTCGCCGCGCGAGCGCGAGCCGTCGGCGTGGCGATTCATGACCTCCGCAAGCCACCCAGCGACATCGACGTCGCGCGCGGGCGAGTGCGCGAGATCGACGATCGCGCAACGGTGATCCTTACCGTCGGCACCGATTGCAACATCGGCAAGATGACGACCCAGCTCCAGCTCCGCGACGCCATGCGCGCTCGCGGCATGCGTGTCGGCTTTGCGCCGACTGGTCAGACGGGAATTCTCGTCGAGGGCTGGGGGATCTCCGTCGATGCCGTGATCGCCGATTTCATCGCTGGCGCCGCCGAGCGCCTAACGCTGCATGCGGCGAAAGACGCGGACATCGTGCTCGTTGAGGGCCAAGGCTCGATCATTCATCCGAGCTACTCGGGAGTCACATACGGTCTGCTGCATGGCTCACTGCCTCACGCCATGGTGATGTGCGCGCAGCCATCGCGCACCGCGATCAACAACCATCCATGGGTAAAGATTCCGCCGCTCGCCGAGTTCATCGACATGCAGGAGCGGGCCGCGGCTCCGTTGCGCCCCGCGCCGGTCATCGCCGTCGCGCTCAACACGTATGACTTGAGCGACGCCGACGCCCGCGTGGCAATTGAGCGTGTCCGACGCGAGACCGATCTGCCAGCTACCGATCCAGTCCGCTTCGATCCCGCACCGATTGTGGACGCGATCGACGCGTTTCATCGCCGGCGCTTTGGAACCGGGGCCCGCTCGGCCGCCACGGGCGCAGCCGCGTCGTAGGGCAAGTGCGGCGCAACCAATCGATGCGAATCAAATGAGAAGGATGGCGAGCATCGGGCGCGTCGATCGCACTGTGCGCTCATCGTCGTCGGGACTCACCGTTGACCGCGTCGCATGCGCTCCGCATTCAGTCCGTCGGTAAGACCTACCGCTCCGGGCTGCACGGCTGTACGGCGACAGTTCGCGCGCTCGTCGACGTTCAGCTGGAGATTGCGTTCGGTGAGGTCGTCGCCGTCGTCGGACCGAGGGGCGCGGGAAAGACGACCCTGCTGCTCTGCGCCGCTGGATTGCTGACACCAGACGCGGGCACGATCGATCGTCGCGGCCGCTCGGATCGGCGGACAACCGTCACCACCTACCTCAGCGACATCGTACACGCCAACGCGGACGATTCCGACGTGGTTCTCGTCGACAACGTGGATGATGTTCGAGGGGACGTGACGGCGTCATTCGCGCTGCTCTCCCTTGCCCGGCGAGCGCGCGAGCATCGCGGCGGAGTCCTGCTTGCCGCACGCGACTCGAGATTGATCGAGACTGTCGTCGACAGGCTGGTACGACTGGACCACGGTCGCTTGGCGTCGACCACCATCACACAGCAGCCGCCATTGAGCGTACGCGTCGCCGAGGCATCTTTCCGTTGACCGACATTCCGGGTGCGCCTAGCATTCGCGAATGCGGGAATTTCGGCTCTACAACACGCTCACTCGCAGCGTCGAGCCGTTCGCGCCAGCGGACGGAAAAACTGTGCGCATTTATAGCTGCGGACCGACGGTGTACAATCCCGCGCACCTCGGCAATTTCCGCACGTTCCTGTTCGTCGATCTGCTGCGACGGGCTTTGCGATTGCATGGCTGGCGCGTGCATCAGGTCATGAACCTCACCGACGTCGACGACAAGATCATTCGACGCGCCGCGGAGCAAGGCAAGACGATCAGCGAGGTCACCGAGCCAGTAGCCGAGATCTTCTTCCAAGATCGAGATTATCTGCGCATCGAGCCCGCGGAGGAGTACCCAAAGGCGACCGACTATGTCCCACAGATGGTGGCGCTCGTCGCGAGGCTCATCGAAAAGGGCATCGCGTACAAGGCCGAGGATGGATCGGTCTACTTCGCGATCGATCGCTTTCCGTCCTACGGTCGCCTGTCCCGTCTCGATAGACGCGAGATAAAAACCGGGGCGCGAGTAGCGCAGGATGACTATTCAAAGGAAAACGCCCAGGATTTCGCACTCTGGAAGGCAGCGAAGCCCGAGGACGAACGCGCACGCGCGGCGTGGGACTCACCGTGGGGACGTGGTCGTCCCGGTTGGCACCTCGAGTGCTCGGCGATGGCAATCGATCTGCTTGGCGAAACGCTCGACATTCATTGTGGGGGCATCGATCTCATCTTTCCGCATCACGAGGATGAGATTGCGCAGTCGGAAGCGGCTACTGGCCGGCCGTTCTCCCGCTTCTGGTGCCACGGCGCATTCCTCCTCACTGAAGGGGCGAAGATGGCCAAGCGAATCGGCAACGTCACGACGGTGAAGGACATGCGCGAGTCGCGGATACAGGCCGCGGCGGTCAGGCGCTTCGTGTTCAACACTCATTACCGAAAGGAGCTGAACCTCACCGAGGAAGCGCTCGAGGCGTCCATCGATGCCGTGCTCCGCATCGGGATTTTTGCCGAGCGACTGCGCGGAGCAACCAGTGGGACGCCGGCGCTGGGCCAAGCCGCCGACCAGTTGACGCAGGATGTCGAGTCCGCCCTGTTCGACGATCTCAATGCGCCCGAGGCCATCGCGGCGCTGTCGGTTTTCATCACACGTGCGAACGCCGAGCTCGATCGCCGCGGCAACGATGCCGACGCGCTTGCCAAGGCGCGAGCCGCGTTCGAGCGAGTCAACGGCGTGCTCGACGTAGTGCCCGACGCCGTCGTGGATTCGACGCTAGCGTCATGGGTGGAGGGCCAGCTGGAGGCGCGAAAGGCCGCGCGCGCGCGGCGTGATTTTGCGACGGCGGATCGCATTCGTGCCGAGCTCGAGGAGCGCGACGTGATGATCGAGGACACGCCGAGCGGTACGAAGTGGCGGGTGGCGCGCTGACCTAATAGGACCAGGAGAGTACCAGGAGAGGACCAGGAGCGAGCGCGCAGCGCGAGCGACTTCAAATGGATCCGCCGCGCGCGAAGCGAGCGGCGAGCACCAGCGAGCTCTAACTCCGCGTAACCGCGCGGCTTGACACTGATTTCCGGCCCGTTTATTGTACGAGTCTCGCGCAAAAACGCCGTTGCTGACGTAGCTCAATCGGCAGAGCTCCGGTTTTGTAAACCGGCGGTTGTGGGTTCGATTCCCACCGTCAGCTCTCGGACGAGACACACGGTTGTCGTCGGACGCCGAGAGCGCGGGGGTAGCGGGAGCGGAGGCGCGGATCCGGTGGGGTACCCAAGCGGCCAACGGGAGCAGACTGTAAATCTGCCGGCTCACGCCTTCGAAGGTTCGAATCCTTCCCCCACCATGCGACTCGCGAGGCGGGTCGAGCGGGACGAGAAGTCGCGGGAGTAGCTCAGTTGGTAGAGCGCAAGCCTTCCAAGCTTGATGTCGCGGGTTCGAGCCCCGTCTCCCGCTCGTGACGGCGCAGCAGATTGGCGGAGAGGACGTATAGGAAGAGGTAGAGAGCAAGTGCTCGCGTAGCTCAGTTGGTAGAGCACACCCTTGGTAAGGGTGAGGTCATCGGTTCAATCCCGATCGCGAGCTCTTGGTGAGACAGGGTGAGAGAGTTTGAAACACTAGCGGAACAAGCAGCCGGTCGGAGGGCGCGGGCCTTTCGGCGGGCTGTCGGCTGTGTGGCGTCGTCGCGCACACGGTTGCAACCTGGGAGCTGACGTCGAATGCCTCGAGAGAAAATCATCCTCGCGTGTGGCGAGTGCAAAAACCGGAATTACTTCACCACGAAGAACAAGCGCCTGCATCCCGAGCGCGTGGAATGGAAGAAGTACTGCGCGCGCTGCGACAAGCATCAGGTCCACAAGGAAACGAAGTAACATGGCCGTCGACGTCGCACGACCGCCGCAAGGCGCGCCTCCCGCGCCAGCGGGGAACTGGTTCACGCGGACCTTCGCCTCGTTGGTGGCCTTCTATCACGGGGTGATCGCTGAAATGCGCAAGGTCACCTGGCCGGATCGGGGCCAGGTGCAGCAAGCGACGATCGCGATCATCATCTTCGTTCTTGCGCTCGCGCTCTTCATTACGGTGATGGACTGGCTGCTGAGCCTCATCCTTGTCCGTGGCGTCCCGTCGCTCTTCTCGCGGTGAGCGACATGGAACAACGCTGGTACGCGATTCAGACAACGGCTGGGCATGAGAACAAGGTCCGTTCGCTGATTCAGCGGAAGATCGAGCTTGATTCGCGGCCTGCCCAGGACCGGCAAATTCGTCAGGCGCTCGTGCCGACGCAGGAAGTCGTCGAGATCAAGAACGGCAAGAAGGTCACGGTGGAGCGGAAGCTGTATCCAGGATACGTGCTCGTCGAGATGATCATGAATCAAGAGACGGCGCACGCCATCAATTCGATTCAGGGCGTGATCAAGTTCGTCGGACACGACCAACGGTTCCCGCAACCGTTGCGGCCCGACGAAGTCAACCGCCTCCTCGGTATCGCCGATGAGACGGAGCAAGAGGAGCCCAAGGAGGAGATTCCATTCCTCATTGGGCAGGCAGTCGCAATCACGGAAGGTCCCTTCACCGACTTCAACGGCACCGTCGAAGAGGTGATCGCGGACAAGGGAAAAGTGCGGGTGTCAGTGAGTCTCTTTGGACGCCCGACATCCGTCGAGTTGGATTACTTGCAGTTGAGAGCATACTGATGCGTAGAGCGTAATGCGTCGAGCGTAGAGCGTGATTTGAAAACGCTCGACGCTTCACGGGCACCGCTCAACGAACCGTCGGCAACCACTCCGACGCTAAATGCCAGTGGGAGTCTGGGGCGCGCGAGCGCCACGGTACGCAAGCGAGAGGTAGAGCATGGCAAAGAAGGTGGCGGGCTTTGTGAAGTTGCAGATCACCGCGGGTCAGGCGACGCCGGCGCCGCCGGTGGGCACGGCCTTGGGCCCGCAGGGCATCAACATCATGGCGTTCGTGAAGGAGTTCAATTCGCGAACCCAGAAGGAAGCCGGGACGATTCTCCCGGTCGAGATCACGATTTTCTCGGACAAGTCCTTCACCTTCATCACGAAGACGCCGCCAGCGGCGGTGCTCCTCAAGAAGGAGGCGGGTATCGAGAAGGGCTCTGGACAGCCGAATCGCAATAAGGTCGGCCGCGTGACGAAGGCACAGATTCGCAAGATCGCCGAGATCAAGATGCCTGACCTCAATTGCGATTCGCTCGAGTCAGCGATGGCGATGGTCGCCGGCGCGGCACGATCGATGGGCGTGGAGGTCGTCGACTGATGCGCAAGCACGGAAAGAAATACACGGCCGCCGCGAAGAACCGCGACATCGCGACGCAGTATCAGGCGCGTCAGGCCCTGGAGATCGTCAAGACGTCCAGCTTCGCCAAGTTCGATGAGACGGTCGAGGTCGCGGTCCGGCTTGGAGTCGATCCACGCCACGCAGATCAAGTGGTGCGTGGCACCGTTGTCCTTCCGGCGGGTACTGGAAAGTCCGTTCGTGTGCTGGTCATCGCGGCGGGCGATCGCGCACGGGAGGCGCAGGAGGCGGGCGCCGACTTCGTCGGCACCGAGTACATCCAGCGTATCAAGGATGGCTGGCTGGACTTCGACGTCCTCATTGCCACGCCGGACCAAATGGGTCAGCTCGGTCAGCTTGGACGCGTGCTCGGCCCTCGCGGGCTCATGCCAAACCCGAAGGCCGGCACGGTCACGATGAACGTCGCCAACGCCGTGCGCGAGACGAAAGCTGGAAAGATCGAATTTCGCGTCGACAAGAGCGGCAATGTGCACGCGCCGATCGGCAAGGTGTCGTTCGGCGTCGAAGCGCTGGAGACGAACTTCACGGCATTCATGGATCAGATCGTCCGGTCGAAGCCCTCGGCATCGAAGGGCGTATACGTGAGAACCGTGTGCATCTCGAGCACCATGGGCCCCGGCGTCACGATCGACACTACACCATATCGGTAACGAGCGATGAACCGCACCGAGAAAGAACAGCTCGTCGCCGAGCTGAAAGACAAGATTCGGAGCGCGCCGGCACTGTACTACACCGACTTCACCGGGCTGAACGTGAAGCGGATGACGGAGCTCCGACGTCGCCTGCGCAGGGCAAATATTGAGTATGTCGTCATCAAGAATACGCTCGCGCTGCGTGCCGTGAACGAGAGCGGGTTGGTCGCCGACCGGCTGCGTGGTCCCACTGGACTCGTCGTCGCCAGGGATCCGGTGACGGCCGCGAAGCTGCTGCACGATTTCGCGAAGGAGAACGATCAGAAGCCGGCGGTGAAGGGCGGGATGCTGGAAGGCAAGTCCATCGCCGTCGGTCAGGTCAAGCAGTTGGCGTCGATGCCGTCACGCGAGCAAATGCTCGCCGACCTTGGCGCCGGTCTGCAGTCTCCGTTGGCGGCCTTTGTGGGCGCGCTCAACGGGTTGTTCTACATGTTCGCTGGAGCACTCGAGGCGCTGCACCAGCAGCGCAGCAGCGGCTCCGCCGCATAATCCCCAGGCACCGAGCCTGACTTAACGCCCCAGGACTGCCTGGGATTACGAGGAGAAAAAACCACGATGCCAACGACGCTGAGTAAGGACGAGATTCTCGACGCGATCGGAAACATGAGTGTTTTCGAACTTCATGATCTGATCGAGACGTTCAAGAGCAAGTTCAACGTGACGATCGCCGCCGCGCCGGTGGGCGGTGCAGCTCCTGCCGGCGGTGCCGGCGGTGCCGCGGCCGCGCCCGCCGTGGAGGAGCAGACGGAATTCGACATCGTCCTGAAGGAAGCCGGCGCGAAGAAGATTCAGGTCATCAAGGTCGTGCGTGAGCTGACCGGCCTCGGCCTGAAAGAAGCGAAGGATCTGGTCGACGGCGCGCCACAGACGGTGAAGTCTGGTGTATCCAAGGACGAAGCAGCGACCATCAAGGCCAAGCTCGAGGAGCAGGGCGCGAGCGTCGAGGTGAAGTAGAGGTTCTGGGTGCTAGGTACCAGGTGCTAGCAGGGCAACCCCTAGCACCTCGCACCAAACACCTATCACCTGCTCTTCACTTCAGCCCACGCGTCAGTGAAAGAAATTTCAACGCTTCACATTTCATTCTGCAGTACTAGGCCAACCCCGCCTGCCCGCGAGAGTCGCGTGGCCGGCGGGGGTGTGGCCGTTTTCTCGCCTGTGCGCGGGTGAACAATGCCTGAATCGATCAAGCAAATTTCGTTCGGAAAGCTCGAGCAGGGGATGGAGATGCCCCATCTCCTCGACATCCAGACGCAAGCGTTCGAAGCGCTCTTGCAGACGGATGCCGCCGCTCACGAGCGTGAGGATGTCGGCCTCGAGCGGGTCTTCAAGGACCTGTTCCCGATCACCGACGTTCACGAGAACTTCTCGCTCGAGTTCGTTCGCTACTCTCTCGGTGAGCCGAAGTACACCGTCGAAGAGTGCATTGAACGCGACATGACCTACTCTGCCCCGTTGAAGGCGACGCTACAGCTCGTCATCAACGAGGAAGTGAACGGAGTGAAGCGGCCGCGGAACATCATC
>QHUV01000593.1 GCA_003222065.1 Gemmatimonadota bacterium
CGACGTCGTGCTCGTCGGCGGCCGGGTGCTCGATCCTGAAACGAGTCTCGACGCGGTTCGCGCCGTAGGAATCAGAGGGGGGCGCATAGCCTCCGTCACCACGAGCATCCCCACGGCGCGCGACACGGTAGACGTCAAAGGACTCGTCGTCGCGCCCGGGTTCATCGATCTCCACTCGCACGGTCAGGACTCGATCAATTACCGATTTCTGGCGCGCGACGGTGTCACTACGGCGCTCGAGCTGGAGCTCGGTACCTATCCCGTCGCTCCCTGGTACGCCAAACGAGAAGGGAAGTCGTTGATCAACTTTGGTGTGTCGGCGAGCCATCCGGGCGCGCGGCGCGCGATGCTGGACAATGACTCCACCGCCGAGGGCGCCGACGTGATCGGCGCGACGGGCGCATTCGTGCGATCGCCCATCGACCGCGCGCGCCTCCCCGAGCTGGAGCATCGGCTCGACGCGGCGCTCAACGACGGCGCGTTAGGCATCGGCATGGGCATCAATTACACGCCGGCGGCGACGCGCGAGGAGATCCTGCATGCGTTCGGCGTGGCGGCACGTCACCAAGCTCCGGTCTTCGTGCATCTGCGCTCGGCCGGGCTCGTCGAGAACGCCGGTGGTATAGCCGGGGTGCAAGAGGTCATTGCCGACGCGGCCGCGACCGGGGCGCCGCTGCACGTCGTGCACGTGACGAGCATGGGGCTCAGCGCGACGCCGGCGCTGCTCGACCTCATCGACGGCGCGCGCGCGCGAGGCCTCGACGTGACGACGGAGGCGTATCCGTATACCGCCGGCGCGACGATGCTCCAGAGCGCGATCTTCGATCCCGGTTTCCAGGACCGAATGGGCATCGACTACAAGGACATTCTGTGGACCGCCACCGGCGAGCGCCTAACGGCGGAAAGCTTCGAGCGCTACCGAAAGCAGGGCGGCCTCGCGGTGATCTTCATGATTCCCGAGACCGCCGCCGATCAGGCGTATCGCGATGCGCACGTCATGGTGGCGAGTGACGGCGGATTCCAATTTCAGAATGGCAAGCCGATCGGTCACCCACGGAGCGCGGGCACGCACGCACGCATCCTCGGCCGCTTCGTCCGCGAGCGCCATGTGATCTCGCTCATGGATGGTGTGCGGAAAATGACGCTGCTGCCGGCACGCCGGCTCGAAGGCGTCGATCCTGGCATGAAACGCAAAGGCCGAGTCCAGGTGGGCGCCGATGCCGATCTCGTTGTTTTCGACCCCGCGCTGGTGAACGACCGCGCCACGTTCGAGCAGCCGGCACAATACTCCGACGGCATCGTGCACGTGCTGGTGAACGGAACGTTCGTCGTGCGCGGGTCGCAACTCGTGTCGGGCGTAGCGCCAGGGAGATCGGTGAGGGGACATAACAAGTGACGTCCCGCCAACGATCGTACCACTCCATCGCCGCGGTGCGTGGCGCGGTCGTTGGCGCGGGTATCACTCTCGTCGGCGTGATCGTTGGCCTCGTGCCGACGCTCTCACCCCATGCTCCGGCGACGGCCGCCTCGAGCTTCGTCGCGGTCGTCACGGGCGCCCTATTTGGCGCGGTGTTCACCCTCGCCGGAGGGGCGATACTGCGCGGAGTTCGCCGGAAGCGGTTCAGGGCACGGTTCGGTGAGCCGGATGCCTAACGTCCCACTCTCGCGCGCGACACGATGACGAAACGCTTTCCTCTGCTTGCGGTGATGTTACTCCTCGTGCCCACGCCTGCGCGAGCACAGGCGCGAGAGCTCGTGGACATGCAGCACGACGAGCCGCAGCTCGTCATCGACGCAATTCGTTTTGTGCTCGCGCGCGTGCGCAATCCCTGGGGTCTTTTTGAAAAAAGTCGTCCTATCTGCGTTTCATCTGCGAAATCTGCGTCCATCTGCGTCCGCTGTCGAATGACAAGCAGATCCGTCGCTCAGCTACAAGTGATACTTCCACTCCTTGCATCCGCCTCGGCCTGCGGAATCGGCAGCCGTGGGATGGGATTATTTCCGGCTTCCGTTCCTAGCTCGCTCAAGATTCCGAACATGCGGTAGTCCACCCACCGCGACGCACTCTCGAACAACAACGAGTAGCGCTTCTCCTTGAGGATGCCACGCAGCAGATTACCGTGCGTCGCGAAGTCGGTCGCCAGTTTCGGCGGCAGGCCGGCCGCCTGCCTAACGAGATTGATCATCTGGATCGCTTCCGCGTCGCGATTCAGCCCCCACAATATCTCGGCGCGAATCAGCACGAGCTCCTCGTTGCGCAGCACGGCGATCGGATCGGTCGGGAGCGACGGCTGCTTCAACAGGAAGCGCGACGTCTCCCCTTGCACGGTCTTCGGCGTGATGCTGGAGGACGTGTCGACCTTCGCCTGTACGCGCAGGTCGCCAATCTCAGCACCCTCGGTGATGACCTTCGGGTTGGCGTAGTTCACGCTACGATCGGAGAATGGATTGACGGTCTCGCCGGCGCCCGTTGTGTATGTGTGAAACACGCCGACGTCCAATCCAGCGCGCGTCGCTACCGGATTGTAGAACGACGCGTTCAATGCCGTGAGCGCGGTGTTCAGATTCGCGCTCGTTGGCGTCGCCGAGGGGCCAGCAGTGTTCAACGGAAT
>QHUV01000077.1 GCA_003222065.1 Gemmatimonadota bacterium
CGCAGCATGCTCCGCGAACGTCTCATTCCGCGCGGCGCCGAGGTGGACGTCGCGGCGCTCGAGACGACGATCGATCACCTGCCGAATCGGGAGCGAGTGGCAGTGGTCGCGGGAGGACAATTCGTCGAATTCACGGAGAGCGTCGATGAATTTGCCAGACTGTTCGGACTGCGCGGTTTCGACGAGGTGGGCTGGCTGTCCGCGCGCGGCATTCGATTCGAGGGGCAGTTGAGCGCGATTCTCGTGCTTTACGAGACCCGCAAGATCTTCGGCACGCGGACGTCGGAGCGATTCGGGCCGACGGTCGCGTTGTTCGAGTTGGCGATGGTTCGGTTTCTCGAGCACGACGCGCGCACGGAAGCGGTCGAGACGCTCGAGGGCGTGACGCAACGCGTTCACGGCGAGTACGAACGCCGATTGGCAGAGCTGCAGGCGGGACTCGCCGAGCCCGGCGCGACGGAGGGTGGCGCGTCGGAGCGGGTTGTCGCGCTCGAGCGCGAGCTGGCGCGATCCGAGGAATCGACTCGTCAGGCGGCGCGACGGGCCGATTCCGTAGAGGCGACGGTCGTGTCGGCCGTGGAGCAGCTCGAGAAGGCACACATCGAGTTAGCACGACGCAACGAGATTCTTCGTCAGAAGACGCGCACGCTCCATCTCATCGACCGCGTGTTGAGCCTCGATGCGAGCACGAACGATCCGCGCCAGCTCGTCGACGGCTTGCTCTCGCTCGTCGGCGATGACATGCACGCGCAACGCTGCTCGCTGATGCTGCGCGCGCGCGAGGATGGCTGGCTTTATCTCGCGGCGGCACGGGGACTCGCGCCCGGCGTGGCGGAAGGGGCACGGATTCGCATCGGCGACGGCGTTGCCGGTCGCGTTGCTGCCTCACGAGAGCCGCTCCTGGTGCGCGATGTCAGCGAGGCCAAGCAACATCCGTTGTTGCGTGACCAGTATTTCACGACCGGCTCTTTTATCAGCTTCCCGCTCGTGTATCACGACGATCTCGTCGGCGTGGTGAATCTGACGAACCGCGCGATGTACGGAGTGTTTGGTGAGGAGGACGTGGAGCGCGTGAGGTTGCTCGGCTTGGTGATCGCCCTCGTCGCGTCGCGCGCGCGTCTGCCGGAGCGACTCGGCGAGATGCTCAGTGTCGGTTGACGGCGCGAGCGCCGTGTCGGCCGCCATCCGCCGCATGGCGCATGGCGAGGCGATTCCGAGTGACGAGCTGACGCGGGCGTTCGATCGCGTCATGGCGGGGGAGGCAACCCCCGCGCAAATCGCCGGGCTCCTGATCGGCCTGCGCGTGAAGGGCGAAACGCCGGAAGAAGTCGCCGCCGTGGTCAGGGCAATGCGCAACGTCATGGTCGTGCTGCGCTCCGAGCGACCCGAGGAGTTGGTCGACACGTGCGGCACGGGTGGCGGCTCTATCATGACGTTCAATATTTCGACGGCGGCGGCGCTCGTTGCCGCCGGCGCGGGCGTGCGCATTGCCAAGCACGGAAACCGGTCATTCACGTCTCTTTGCGGCAGCGCGGACGTGCTCGAGGCGTTAGGCATCTCGATCGAAGTGCCGCTGCCGGTAATGGAGAGGGCACTACGCGACGCGGGGATCGTGTTCATGTTCGCGCCCTTGATGCATCCGGCGATGCGTCACGTCGGACCCGTTAGGCGCGAGCTGGCGATACCGACGGTGATGAATATCGTCGGCCCGTTGGCGAATCCCGCATTCGCCGGCCGTCAGGTCGTCGGGGTCGCCGACGAACGGCGATTGCCATTGATCGCCGGGACGCTGCGAGAGCTGGGAACCATGCACGCGCTCGTCGTGCACGGCGCGCCGGGGCTGGATGAGGTTTCACCGCTCGGCCCGACGCGGGTGATCGAAATTCGGAGTGGTACGATTCGCGAGTGGACAATCGAACCAGATCGTTATGACCTCGGTGCACCGCGCCCAGAACATCTCGCCGGCGGATCGCCAAAGGAAAACGCTGAGATGGTGCTGGCAGTACTTGGCGGAGAAGGGAGTAGCGGCGCTACCGCGGCCGTGGTATTGAATGCCGCCGCCGCGATCTATGTGTCGAGTGCGTCGAGTGCCGTCCGCACATTCGACGATGCCGTGAGCGCGGCACGGGAGGCGGTGCGCAGCGGCGCCGGCCTGCGCGCGCTCGAGCGGCTGCGCGCGGCGTTCGGCGCAGCCTAACGGTATTCCGCGACCGCTAGTAGCGCCTCATCACACCGACAACGATGCCCTGAATCATCACGTCGTTCTCGTTGACGTAGATCGGCGGCATCGTGTCATTGGCCGGTTGGAGACGAATACGCCCGTCGCGCTCGCGATAGAACTTCTTGACGGTGGCGGACGAACCATTCATCAAGGCAATCACCATCTCGCCGTTGTCGGCGCTTCGCCGCTCGTTGATGACAACGAAATCGCCATCACGAATTTGCTCATCGATCATCGAATTGCCGCGCACACGGAGCACGTAGTGATTGCCGCCGCGCCGAACAAACGTGTCAGGGACGCACATCGTCTCACCGTGCTCGATGGACTCGATCGGAACACCAGCGGCGACGCTTCCGAACACGGGTAACTCGATCGCGCGCGGCGTCGCCTCCGTCGGAAGGATCTCGATCGCGCGACTCTCGTTGTACGAGCGCTTGATGTAGCCCTTGCGCTCGAGATTGGAGAGATGCTCGTGTACCGTGGCAAGCGACGAATAGCGGAATTGCTCCGCGATCTCCTCGAAGCTCGGCGCGTAGCCGTTTTGTTCGGTATAGGTCGCGAGGTAGTTTAGTATTTCGCGCTGGCGCTTCGTGAGCGGCATGGCTGACGATTCCTGGGCTGAGTTTGCGCTCGGGTCCGCGCGATTGCGAATCCCGAACAAGCACCGAATCTTACGATATCCGAAGAAGGACCGAAGTGCAAGCATTTTCCGCGTGGACTCCGCCGTCCGGGACGCTCGGCCGCATCGTTGACGAGGCACGAGTGCGGGCCCGAGCGCTCGAAAGTCGAATCGCTGAGCTCGAAGAGCGCGCCAAGAACGGCGCGTCTGTGCCTGCGTTCGCGTCGGCCCTCCGCGGAACGACCGTGTCCGTCATAGCGGAGGTAAAGCGCCGCTCGCCGTCCAAGGGATGGATACAGCCGTCACTCAATGCGGCGACGCAGGCACGGGCATACGCGAGTGCTGGCGCCAAGGCGATCTCGGTGCTGACCGAGCCACAACACTTCGCCGGCTCGAGCGACGATCTCGTGGACGTCCGGAGTGCCGTGAGCATACCGGTCCTCAAAAAGGACTTTCACGTCGAAGAGGTCCAGCTCCTCGAGGCGAAATCGATCGGTGCGTCCGCGGCGTTGCTGATCGTGCGGGCACTGGGCCCAGCGCGGCTGCCGGTGATGACGCGGGCGGCGAACGAGCTGTCGCTGGAGGTGCTCGTCGAGGTTCGTGACGAGCGCGAGCTGGATCTCGCGCTCGAGACCGGCGCCCAGGTGATCGGAATCAACAATCGGGACCTCGAGACGCTCGCCATCGATCCGAACACCAGCGCGCGCCTTCTTGGGCGCGTGCCGCCGACCGTCGTCGCCGTAGCGGAGAGTGGCGTCAGCGCACGCGCTGACGTCGAGCGCGTCGCGCAAGCTGGCGCGGACGCCGTGCTGGTCGGGTCGAGCGTGTCGTCCGCCGCCGATCCGAGCGACGCGGTGCGCGGCCTAACGGGAGTGCGGCGGATCGCGCGTGGTGACTGAGATCAAGTTCTGCGGCATGACGCGCGCCGAGGACGCCCTCGAGGCCGCGACGCTCGGCGCGGCGTACGTCGGTGTGATATTCGCTCCCGGGCCGCGACGTCTCACGACGGCTCGCGCCGCGTCCGTGCTCGCCGCCGTTGGACGAAACGTGCGGACGGCAGGAGTTTTTTCGGAGCCCTTCACCGACACGATCGCCGAGACGGCAAGAACTTTGGGGCTCCGCGTGATACAACTGCATGGTGAGCAGGACCCGGACGCGATCGCGAGGCTCCGCGATTCCTTCGACGGAGAGATCTGGGGCGTGATCCGTGTAGCTGATGGCAGAATTCCAGAGACTGCCGCCGAGCTATTCGGGGCCGCTGATGCCGTTCTCGTCGACGCGCACGTACCTGGAAGGCTGGGTGGTACCGGCGTGACGCTGCCGTGGAGCGAATTGCGCGATCAGCTCATGCCTTGCCGAGAGATGAGCTCGGCGAAGCTCGTCCTCGCCGGAGGGCTCCGGCCGGAAAATGTGGGCGAAGCAATCCGTCTGTTGCGACCCGAGATTGTGGACGTCTCCTCAGGTGTGGAGACGGCACCCGGGATCAAGGATCACGCGCGCATGCGCGCATTCAGGGACGCCGTACATGCCAGCACATGACCTGACGATTCCACCCGCGACCACCGGCCGCTTCGGCGTCTTCGGTGGGCGGTATGTTCCAGAAACGCTAATCCCGGCTCTCGACGAGCTCGAGCGGGCGTATGATACCGCTCGGGCCGATCCGACTTTCGAGGCTGACGTCGAGCATCTGCTCTCGACCTATGTCGGACGTCCGTCACCGTTGAGCGACGCGCCGCGGTTGTCGGAGCACGTCGGCACGCGCGTGTGGCTCAAACGCGAGGACCTCAACCACACCGGCGCGCACAAGATCAACAACACCGTTGGGCAGGTGCTGTTGGCGCGCCGAATGGGAAAAAAGCGAATCATCGCCGAGACGGGTGCCGGGCAGCATGGTGTCGCCACGGCCACCGTGTGCGCGCGCTTTGGACTCGAGTGCGTCGTATACATGGGTGAGGAGGACATGCGTCGTCAGGCACTCAACGTTTGGCGCATGAGGCTCCTTAGCGCGACGGTGGTTCCGGTGACGAGCGGGACGCGCACTCTGAAGGACGCAACCAGCGAAGCGATCCGGGATTGGGTCGCGAGCGTGGTTGACTCTCATTATGTCATCGGTTCGGTGGTCGGTCCTGCTCCCTACCCGCGCATGGTGAGGGATTTTCAATCGATCATCGGCCGCGAGGCGCGAGAGCAGATGCTCGCGCAAGCCGGGGCGCTTCCGACAACCGTGATTGCCTGCGTTGGCGGCGGCTCGAACGCCATCGGAGTCTTCCACGCTTTTATTGACGATCCGGCGGTTCAACTCGTCGGAGTAGAGGCGGCGGGGGAGGGACTCGACACGGAGCATCATGCCGCGTCTCTCTCGAGAGGCACGCCTGGCGTACTGCACGGCACGTTGAGCTATCTGCTGCAGGATGCCGCGGGACAAGTGCATCCGGCGCACTCGATCTCGGCGGGCCTGGACTACCCGGGTGTCGGGCCGGAGCACGCATATCTGAAGGACATCGGCCGCGCGACATACGTGGCCGTTACCGATCATGACGCATTGGAAGGATTCAAGCTCTTGAGTCGTCTCGAAGGGATCGTTCCCGCTCTCGAGAGCGCGCACGCCGTGAGCTGGCTCGCGGCGCAGCGCGGCCGTTGGCGCGCGGACGATTCCGTGCTCGTTTGTGTGAGCGGTCGGGGTGACAAGGACGTCGCACAGGTCAGCGAAATGGGTATTCTTGCGCCGTGACAGCTTCCTCCGCGCCCGCGCCCACCGGGGGGACGGAGGCTGAGGCCCCCTTTGCTCCCGCTCCCGTCCAGGAGCTCTTGCGACTCTTCGTCAAGGCGGGGCGCGCCCATCAGCTGTATCTCCCCAATAATCCGATATACAAAGGCGCGCTGGATGCGCTCCGCGCCGGTTTTTCCGCCATTTGGGCGCGAACGGACGAGCTGCCGCTGACCTTTAGTGAAACCGAGATCTGCTGGTTCGAGCAGGTCGTGTTGTCGGAGCCAAGCAAGTCGGCAGACAGCCTCTCATGGATGTTCTTCAAGGACGGCGTCCGCGAGCTCAAGCTTCTGAAGGGCTTCGAGGACAAGGAAGTCGTCGCGCTGTTGAGCATCCTTCAACGCGCTCGTAAGGCATCGCCGGATGAGGACGACCTCCTGACGATGCTGTGGGAGGCGGACTTCGCGTACGCGCGATACCGCTATCAGGATCTTGGTATGGACGCCGCGGCGCCGATCGCCGACAGCGGTCCAAAAGCCGATGTGACGCGTGAGCAAGTCGAGCAGGTAACGCACACTGCCGTCACCGAATCGCAAGCATCGGGGATCGTCAACCTCTCGGACTTCGACGCGACTCTGTACTTCCTGGACGACAATGAGATCGAGTATCTCCACGGTGAGATCAGCCGGGAGTACGCGGACGATCTCCGATCGCGTGTGTCGTCGACGCTGTTGGATATCTTCGAGCAGCAAGGCAAGGGCGACATCCGCCGCGAGATTCTGGAGTTGATGGAGCTGTTCGATCAGCTGCGGCCGATCGCACTCGGAACGGTATTCAGCTGGCTCACGCGCATGCACAACCCGCGCGTGCGCCCGCTGCTCGAGGCGGCAGCGGAACGTCTCGCCTCGCTGAACACGACGGAGCTGGTGCGGCTGATTCTCGCGCAGGAACGTGAGGTGGCACTCGAAGCGATCCGTCGTGCTGGGTCGTTGAAGACGCCGGCCGCGGTGCAATCACTCTCGAAAATCCTCGCCGGATCCGATGTCGAGCTCCGACAGCTGGCGGTGAGCGCCCTGACGGAAATCGGATCGCCGAGTGCGTTGCAGGCCCTCGAACGAGGGGTGGAGGATTCGGACCGGGAGGTCCGGATCTCGGCGGTGCGCGCCTTCACGACGCGCCAGTACAAGCTCGTTCTGCCTCGCGTCGATGCGGTGGTGAAGGGCAAAACAATTCGCGAAGCGGATCTCACCGAGAAGATGGCGTTCTTCGAGGCCTTCGGAACGCTCTCCGGCGAAGGTGGTGTCGAATACCTCGACTCGGTGCTGAACGGAAAGGGATTCCTGGGACGCCGCGAGGACTCGGAGTTACGAGCGTGCGCGGCGATCGCGCTCGGTCGGATTTCGAGCCCTAAGGCAACCGAGGTCCTCCGCAAATCGTCGTCCGAGAAGGACGTCGTTGTCAGGAACGCGGTGAATCGCGCGCTGCGCGGAGCGATCACATGACGGCGTCGCGTCCTCTCTCGGCGCCGGCACAGCGCAACCTCACGGCGAGCGCCGGCGACCCGAACGCTGGTGACTCGTACATTCGGCGCGCTGGGCGGAGCCTGATCTATTCCTACCACGCCGCGCTCCGCGCCATCAAGCTCTATCCGGTCGAGAATGCGGCGGTTCAGCGCGCGCTCGCGGAGCTCACGACGATGAGTCGCGAGATCATCGCCGCGGAAGGGGAGCTCGAGATCCGCACCTCGGGCGAATTCATATTTGTGAACGCCACGCGACTCCGGTTGGATCTCGACAATTACGCGAGTTTCAGCCACCTGTTGTCGCTCTATCGGCGCGCCGGCCTCGGGACGCAGCAGATCGACGCCACGGTGACGGCGCGCGATTGGCTCGTCTTCCTGTCGCTGCTGCAGACGGCGCCGGGGAACGAGGAGCCGGAACAACGCTTCGAGATCCTGCACGCAAAGCTCGACGCGGCCGGCATTCGCGCTTTCACCCTGGCGCGGCCCGCCGAAGCGGACGAAGACGACAAAGAGAAGAGCAAGGAACGCGCGAAGCGCACATACGCGCAGTCGGTCGCCGTGACGAAGGACCTCATGACGGCCGTGCGGTTCGGGAAGAGCCCGAACATCAAGAAGATCAAGCGGGTCGTTCAGGGTATCGTCGATCAAATCCTCAACGAAGAGACGTCGCTCGTCGGCCTAACGGCGATCCGCGATTATGATGAATACACGTTCACCCACAGCGTGAACGTGTGCATCTTCTCCGTCGCCATCGGCAAGCGACTCGGCCTAACGAAGCTGCAGCTCTACGACCTGGGCATGGCGGCGCTGTTCCACGACATCGGCAAGTCGCGCGTGCCGTCGGAAGTACTCAACAAGGTCGAGGGGCTCACCGACGAGGAGTGGAAGCAGATCGCCGCCCATCCCTGGATGGGCGTGCTTTGCCTCTTCCAGTTGCGCGGCACGCAGGATCTGCACTATCGCGCGATGATCGTGGCCCACGAGCACCACATGAAGGTCGATCTCACCGGCTATCCGCGTACCGTGCGGCCGCGGCAGATGAGCGTGTTCAGCAAGATCGTCGCCGTGGCTGATGGATTCGACGCGGCGACGTCACGTCGTTCCTATCAAACGACGCCGCTCAATCCTGCTGATGTCATGAAAGAGATGCGCGACAACGCCCGGCGCGGAATGGATCCGGTGCTCGTGAAGGCGTTCGTCAATCTCACGGGCATTTACCCGATCGGCACCCTCGTCGTGCTCGACACCTTCGAGCTGGGACTCGTGCACGCGGGGAATCCGATCGCCGAGATGCTCTCGCGGCCGATCGTGCGGATCATCAGCGACGCGAGGGGCAACATCCTGTTCCCAGGCTACCTTGTCGATCTCGCAGACCGCGGGCAGGACGGAGCATTCAAGCGTACAATCATCAAGACGGATCAACCCGATCGGTACGGCATTCGTGTCGGTGACTATTTCATCTGAGCGTATCGCCGAGCAATTCGCGCGACTGCGCGCGTCCGGGCGACGCGCGCTGGTGCCGTACGTGACCGCCGGCCATCCGTCTCCTGACGAGACGCTCGCGCTGTTATCGGGACTCGAGGATGCTGGCGCCGACGTGATCGAGGTCGGCGTGCCGTTCTCCGATCCGATGGCGGACGGCCCGATCATTCAAGCCAGTTCCCAACAGGCGCTCGCCGCGGGCATGACGTTCGACGGCGTTCTCGACACCGTTTCACGCGCCAAGCTCGGCGTGCCGATTGTGTTGTTCACGTATTTGAATCCGTTACTGGCCGCTGGCAGAGACGCGCTCACGCGTGCCGCGGAGGCGGGCGTGCACGGCGTCCTCGTCACGGACCTGCCGGTCGGAGCGGACGCCGAGCGCGAACAGTGGCTGGGCGACGGTCCGCTCGCGTTCATTCGGCTCGTCGCGCCGACGACTCCGCAGGCGCGCATGGCGGAGATTTCACAACACGGCAGTGGATTCGTGTACCTGATCAGCCGCCTCGGCGTCACGGGGGTGCGCGAGACTCTGCCACCCGACTTGCCGGCGACCGTGCGTCGCCTGCGCCAATCGACGCAGCTGCCGATCTGTGTCGGCTTTGGGGTGTCGCGCCCGGAGCAGGCGCGCGCCGTCGCGGAGCTGGCGGATGGAGTCGTCGTCGGCAGCGCGATCGTGCGTGCTGCCGGCGAGAGCGTCGAGAGCGCTGTAACCCTGGCAGCATCACTTCGTGCCGCCATCGATACGGTGTCGCCATGAAGTTCTTTCTTTCCGGATTCTCGCGCGCGTTAGGCGCGGCCGGGATGCTGCTGCTTGGCATCGTGCTCGTGTTCGATCACCGATGGGCTGGGTCGTGGGTTGGCATCATTCTCGTTTTTTCGGCGACGGTGCTGCTCCGTACGTATCAGGTGCCGCTCACCAAGTACGGCGCGCTGAACTTTCTGGCATTTCCGGCGCTGGCCGGGTCGATCATCATCGGTGCGGCGAGCACGTCGCTCGGCATTTACGCCGGCGTGCTTTTTACGGATCTGCTAATCCTTCGGAAGAGCACCGAGCCGAGCTGGATCAACGCTGGGCGCGAAGTCGTCGCGCTCGTGAGCGCCTACGGCTTCTTTGCCTGGGCGTCCGTGATGACAGGCGCGGCGCATTCGGCGGGCATGACGACGGAGGGATTGCCGGCCCTTACCCTCTTCTCGCTGTCGTATTTCATCCTCAGCCGGGCGCTGCTGTATTTCAGTTTGCTCTGGCGCGACAAGCTGTTGGAGGAAGAGAAGTCGCTCATCTTGCGGTATGAGGTGATCGGCTTCGGTGCTGGATTGATCGCCGTCGCCGTGGTATTGGCGACGATCAGCTCGATCGGTCCGGTTGGGTGGGTGTTCGTCGGCGCGACGCTCATTGTCATCGGCGTCCTCGTGAAGCGCATCTTCGAGGAGGCCGTCTCGGCGGAGGAGCTGAATAAGATCCTCGCCATGGAGCAGGTCGTATCGTCGGACATGAGTCTTGCCGATGCGTTCTTGCGGATCGAGTCGCTGGCGCATCGTCTCGTCGACTGGCGTGAATTCCGAGTGTTCCGGATGCACGCGACGGGGCCACAGCTGGCGTGGAGCTCGTCGCTTGGCTTTCTCTCGACGCCGCACGAGCCGCCCGAAATCGGCATGCGAATGCGTCGCTTGGCGCTCGAGACCGGGCAGGCGGTGATCGTTACCGACGCCACTCAAGATGGCCGTCTCGAGGCGCGCCCCCGCGATGTCATGAGCATTGTCGTACTGCCGATGCGGTTCGGCGACCGCAACGTCGGCTTGCTCGAGCTCGAGCACCACAAGCGCGCCGCGTACAGCGTCAAGGACGTGGCGATGATTCGCCGATTCGCCAATCAGTTGGCGACAACGCTGCACATCGACGAATTGAAGACGCCGCTGCTCGAAGCAATGCGGCGGGTGAGCTCCCAGCTCGAGACGCTCAACGTGTCGGCGCAGGCGCTTCGCGGCGGCGGCGAGTCGGTGGCGAAGACGATCGGCGACATCTCGCGGGGCATCGTGGAAGAGAGCGATCAGCTCGGACGAAGTCTCGAGGCGACGCACTCGCTGCACGAGGCGACGGCGCAGGTCGTCGAGCATGGGAGCAGCGCCGCGAGCGCGAGCCAAAAGGCCACGGAGATCGCCGCCGAACATCGGCTCACGATCGGAACGGCCATCGAAAGACTGGTGAGCGCGAAGGGCTTCGTTGCCGAGAGCACCGCGCAGATCGACCAGCTCGTGCGCACGACGAAGCGCATTACGGAATTCATCGCTGTGATTCGCGAGCTCGCTGACCAGACGAACCTCCTCGCGCTCAACGCCGCCATCGAGGCGGCGCGCGCCGGGGAGCATGGCCAGGGCTTCGCCGTCGTCGCGGAGGAAGTGCGCAAGTTGGCGGAGCAGAGCGCGCGGGCCTCGGACGAAGCGGGCGACATCGTGCTCGGCTTCGAAGAGCAGATGCGCCGCGTCGCGTCGCAGATGCAGCGCGGGCAGTCGATCGTGAGCGACGTCGAAACGCTCTCGGAATCGGCGCGACACGCGCTGGATCAAATCGTCGAGGCGACCGCCGCGGCCGCACACGGAGCACAGCGAATCGCGATGACGTCGCGCGATCAGGAGCTCGAGTTCTCCAGGTTGCGAGACCGTGTCATGCGCGTCGCGGAGATCTCGCGCCGCAACCGCGCCGGCGCCGAGGATGTTACGTCGTCGGCGAAGGATCAAGCGGCGGCGTTGCGCGAGCTGGAAGGCGCGGCGCACGAGCTGCGCAGCGTTGCCGTCTACCTCAGCGACCTCACCCACCGCATAACGAGCGTCGCATGAGCAGCGACGGTTCGCCGCGGCGTACTGATCCGGCGCGCCGAGGGCGGGCGCATCCGCCCGCCGCCCAATCGACGCCCGTTGCCGGCGAGCGGGAGATCACCCTGCGCGGGATGCGCTTTCACGCGCTCGTCGGCATTCTCGAGCACGAACGCACGGTACCGCAGCCGCTCGAGGTGGACCTCACCGTGCGATCGGCGGCCGAGGACGGTATTCTGGACTACCGGCGATTGTACGAGCAAGTCGAGCGCGTCGTCTCGGCTGGCCCGATCGACTATCTCGAGAATATCGCCGAGCGAATCACCCGCGCCGCAATGGAGGACTCACGAATCCGCTTGGCGCGCGTCGCGGTCCGCAAGCCACACGTCGCGCTGCCGGGGCCACTTGCGTACGCGGAGGTAGTCGTTAGGCGAGAGCGCGAGGAGGGATCTCGCTAGCCATGCCGCGCGACATCGCCTACGTCGCTCTCGGATCGAACCTCGGTGACCGCGACGCGCATCTCGAGCGCGCGCGAAAGGCGCTGGCGGCGATTCCGCAATCACGGGTGATCGCGGAATCAAGCATCGAGGAGACAGCACCCCTCGGTCCCGTCGACCAGGATAAGTACCTGAACCAAATGGTCGCGCTCGAGACGGAGCTTTCGCCGCGCGAGTTGCTCTCCCAGCTGCAGCGCATCGAGCAAGCAGCCGGCCGGACACGCGAGGTACGATGGGGCCCGCGGACCCTCGACCTCGACATTGTGCGCTACGAGACGCAAACCGCGTCGGACCGCGATTTGGTCGTGCCACATCCGGCGGCTGGGGCGCGGGGTTTCTGGCGTCGTGAGATGGCGCAGCTTCGCGCGATGCTAGGTCGGTGAAAACGCGCGTCGATTCGGTACTCGTCGAGCTCCCTCCGTGGGCACAGGTCACCGAGAAACGGCGCGCCCACATCCAGCGCGTCGCGGCGCTGCTCGAGCAGTGGGCCGATGTCATGCGCGTCGCGCCGCAGGAGCGTCGAGACTGGCTCGACGCGGCGCGCTGGCATGACGCGCTGCGCGATGCGCCCCGCGAAGAGCTTCGCCGCCTGGCCGGGAACGCCCCCTATGAGCCGGAGATGCTCCACGGCCCGGCGTCGGCGGCGCGGCTTGCCCAGGACGGCGAGCAGCGCACCAATGTCCTCGACGCCATTCGATTCCACACCGTAGGTTCGCCGGAGTGGGATCGAACGGGGCGGGCGCTCTACATGGCCGATTTTCTCGAGCCCGGCCGCTCGTTCTCCCGAGAAGACCGTGCCTTTCTTGCGTCTCAGGTGCCGCACGATTTCGACGGCGTGTTTCGCCAGGTGGTTCGTATGCGTCTGGTGTACGCCCTCAACGAAGGGCATATGCTCTTCCCAGAGACAGTTCAGCTGTGGAACACGATTCGATGACTCGCAAGACGGTCGCGTTTGCCCTGATAGGCTCCTTCGTCGCGTTGGCCGCCACGGCGACGGCATTGCCGGCGCGCCGCGGCCCGGCTCATGGCCACGATGTTCGCGAGCGGCCGAACACGCCAAGGGTACGCGTTCAGGTGCTCAATGCGACGAAGACGCGCGGTCTCGCTCGGAGAGCGATGATGTACTTGCGCGATCAGGGATTTGACGTCGTCGAAGTCGGCACCACAGCAGCCGCGCGTGACACGACGCTCGTGCTCGATCGCTCCCGGCACCCGGAGTGGGCACGGAGCGTCGCGTCCTCGTTAGGTCAGGCACGCGTGGAGTCGCGCCCGGACACCTCACGCTACCTGGACGTCACCGTGCTCGTTGGGTCCTCGTGGCGGCCGCCGGCCCAGCCGTTCTACCCGTAGCTGACCGCACGCAGCGGCGATATCCACGCCGCGGCTCTTCCGAATTGCCACCTCGACGCCGTGGCGGCGCAACTCGTGAGCGAAGTCGCGAATGCGCGTTGCCGGCGTCGGCACGAAGCCTCTCGCGCCGCCCGGGTGCAGCGGAATCAGGTTCACGAAAGCGCGGCACTCGCGCGCCAGCTCAGCGAGCCGGATTGCGTGTTCGGTTGCGTCATTCACACCGCCGAGCATCACGTACTCGAACGTCACGCGCCGATCGAATTGTTTCGCCGCCTCGATCACGTCGGAGAGCGGATACTTGACGTTCACGGGCATGAGCTCACGACGTAGCGAATCGCTCGGCGCATGAATCGAGATCGCGAGACGAAACTGCTCCGGTCGTTCGCCAAGGGCCACGATTCCGGGCAGGACGCCGACTGTCGAAACGGTTATGTGCCGAGCGCCTAACCCTAAGCCTAACGGGTCATTCAGGAGCGTCAGTGCGTCATTCACAGCGCGCCAGTTCATGAGCGGCTCGCCCATGCCCATGAACACGACATTCGTGATTTGCAGCGGCGGATCGAGCAACCGCATTTCACGCACTTGCCCGGCGATCTCGAAGACCTCGAGGTTGCGCTGAAATCCCATGGCGCCCGTCGCACAGAAGGCGCACTGGAGCGCGCAACCGGCCTGTGAGGAGATGCATAGGGTCAGTCGGTCGCCCTCGGGAATCGCGACTGACTCGATCGCCTGCCCGTCGCCAAGTATGAACAGGAATTTTTCCGTTCCGTCGGCGGAACGCTGCCGAGCAGCGATGGACAATCGGGGCAACTCGAACGCGAGCGCAAGCTGAGCACGCAGGGACTTCGGCAGCTCGGTCACGGCTTCGAAGTCCGCGGCGGGATTGACCCATAGCCTCCTCAGAATCTGCTTGGCGCGATAGACGGGTAAGCCCCCCTGCGTGAAGAATTCGCGCAGGCGCGACTCCGCCGCGGCCGGCGTAAGGTTCAGGAGGTTCTCTCGGTTCTTCGGGGACGTCGCGCTCATTCTGATCGACTCCATCGGCGCCTAGAGGCTACTCCGGTGCGGAACGAGGGTCAAGCGACGCTCTACCATTAACTTCGCGTCACAATTAGACTTCAGCGCACGAATGGTCCCTTTAGCGAAGCAGCATGCGCTCCCTTG
>QHUV01000078.1 GCA_003222065.1 Gemmatimonadota bacterium
CGTCCGATGACCTGCACCACGTCCGCGGCCATAGCCTGTGCGAGGGCATTCGCCGCCTCTTTCAGGTTCACGGCATCGTTGCGCGAAAACTGGAGCTTCACTAATTCGCGAGCGCGAAGCGCGTCCTCCAGGGACTGACGTACCGCGTCAGTAACGCCCTGGTGTCCCACATGAACCGTGACCGAGAGACCGTGCGCTTCCGCGCGCAGAGCGGCGCGGGCCTTGGACGACAGCATGAGCGGAATTTAAGGCCGCTCGGCCTCGCCGCGGAGGATCGCGTACGGATTGATTGGCTCGCCGTTCCAGTACTTCCCGTCGCTGGGCATCCGCATGACTTGAAAGTGCAGATGGGGGATGTCCTTCGGTGCATTACCAGTCGTGCCGACGAAGCCGATCGTGTCGCCTTTGAGCAGGGGTCTCCCTGGCCCGATCAATTCGTGGTACCCATCGAGGTGCGCGTAGTAATACACGAGACGCGACTCGGGATCGGTCGCGTACACCGTATTCCCTCCCGCGCTGTTCCAGCTTACGCGCAGCACCCGTCCATCATCCGCGGCGAGCACCGGCGTGCCGCGCGGTGCGAGAATGTCGATGGCGTGATGACGTCTCGATCCATCGCGCGCTTCGTCGAAGGAGTCGGTGAGCTGATCGGGACGGATGCCGGCCACCGGCATCGCCAGCCGGCGCGATCTCAGATATTCGACGTCCGCCTCAGCGGAACGCTCCACGGCGACTGTCGCGAGAGGAACCGGCGAGGATGCCGAGGTGGGCGAATCGCCGCGCGCGGGCCTCGACGACGGCGTCGGCGCGGCGACGATCGGGACGCGTGGCCGCGCGCACGCGGCGAGCAGCGCGAGCATTGCGGCGACGCCGTAGGAGAGGCGGGGCTGGATCAGCAGGCGACTGGGGGTGCAGGACGTCATCCCGCGATGGACGATCGGATCCGCCTGACGTCGCAACGCTATTGCAGGAGTCGCTTGTCGAGGCCGAGGCGAGCGACCACGGCCGCGAAGCGCGGCGAATGGCGAATCGGATCGAAGAACGGCTCCGCCAGACCCTCCGTGCTGAACGACACGTCGTGCTGCGCCGCGGCGCGCTCGAGCATCGTCAGCGCTCGCGCGGTGTCGGCGAGTCCGAGATATACGCGGGCCGCGGCACCCGCGGCGCTATTCCGCTTGCCGGCGGACTCCTCGAGCTGCCGCGCGATCGCCCGCCCCTCCGCGGTGCGTCCCGCTTTTGCGTACGCATATCCGAGAACGCCGAGGACGAGCGCCTTGCCGCTGTCGAGCTGACGCGCGGCCTCGAGCTGGTGAACAGCCTCGGGAACGTGGTTCGCATAGAGCTGAACGCCGCCAGACATCATGCGCGTCACGAGCAGCGTCGAGTCGAGGTCGAGCGCATGACGGACCGCGGCCTGCGCCTGGGCGTCGCGTTTGGCGATGCCCAGCGCGAGCCCGTAGGATCCGAACGCAACCGGCGACAACGGATCAAGCTCGGTCGCGCGCCGCAGTTGCGCAACCGCTTCGTCGACGCGGCCGTTCAAGAGCAGCAACTCGCCGAACCATTGATGAGCAGTTGCATAATTCGGGTCGAGGACGAGGGCGCGCTGATAGTCTCGCTCGGCTTCGCTCCAGCGCCATCCCAGGGCGAGCAGATTCGCGCGAGACGCGTAGGCCTCGGGCACAGTGCTGTCGAGGGCGATGGCCTTGTCAATGCTTCGCAGACCGATGGGCAACACAGAGTCGACGCGCACGTTCGAATAGAGCGGCAAGACGGCATAGACATCGGCGATCCCCGTATACGCCTTCGCGAACGCCGGATCTCTGGCCGCAGCCTGCTCGAAGAACGCGAGCGCACTTCGAAGAGCGTCCTCGCCCCGCTTCTGGAAGAAGAAGCGTCCCCGAAGATAGAGGTCATACGCCTGCAAGTCGTCCGTGCCGCGTGCCGCCGATGATCCCGCGAGCGCGACACTTGTCCCAAGCTCCGGTGAAACGGCGGCCACGATCGCGTTCGAGATCTCGTCTTGCACCTTGAAGAGATCGGTGGCCTGACGCTCGAACATGTCCGACCAGAGCGTGGCGCCGTCGCCGATGTTGATGAGACGCGCCGTCACGCGCAGACGGCCACTCGTCCGCTGCACCGTTCCCTCGAGTAGCATCGTGACATTGAGCGCCTTGCCGATCTCTTCCGGCGTGTTGTACTTGTCGCGCGCCGACGACGCCGCGGTACGTGCCGCGACACGCAAGCCGCGCAGCTTCGAGAGCGCCGTCGTGATCTGCGCGGACATTCCCTCCGCGAAATACACGTCGCTCGTGTCGCCGCCGAAGTTCACGAGTGGCAGCACGGCGATGGACTTTTGACTAGTTGTCGCGGCGCGAGCGGCGCCAACAGCAGCTATCGCAGGTGCCTCACGAGTCCGGAAATAGGTTCCGGCCGCCAAACCGGCCGCGAGCAGCACGCCGACGACGCCGATGAAAGACGCGCGGCGCTTCCAGGAACGCGACGTGGCGACGGCGGGCCTGAGCGAGGTGAACTCTCCACTCATGACGGACGGATCGTCGAGCAGCCGCGCCACTTCATTCGCCGTGCGAGGCCGCTTCGCCGGGTCCTTCTCCATCATCCGCATCAGCAGATCAGCGAGCGCGGGCGGGACGTCGTAACGTCGGCTCGAGATCGGCTTGGGCGCCTCGGTGAGCTGTGCCGCCAGCAGTGCTTGCGGCGTGCGGCCGTAGAAGGGCGGCGCGCCAACGAGCATCTCATATCCGACCACACCGAGCGCGTAGAGATCGGCGCGATGATCCGTATTCGGATCGGCCGCGGCCTGCTCGGGTGCCATGTACATCGGCGTGCCGAGCGACGTGCCGACGGACGTGATTGTGCCGCTGTTCCAGCCGCCGCTGTTCGTCGACCGCCCACCGAGAGTCACCCGCTCGCGCGACGCCGAGATCGCCTTGGCGACTCCGAAGTCCGTCACCATCGCCGCGCCGCCCGACAGGAGAATGTTGTCGGGCTTGATGTCGCGATGAATGACGCCACGGCCGTGCGCGTAGGCGAGAGCGCGCGCGACATCCTTCAGGATGCTGACCGTCTCACGCACCGAGAGCGGGCCGCGCGCCATGCGCGTACGCACCGACTCGCCCTCGACGTACGGCATGATGAAGTACGGCAGCTGCTCGGCCTGGCCCGCGCTGAGCACCGGCACGATATGCGGATGCTGCAACGCGGCGGACAGCATGATCTCGCGCTTGAAGCGATCGACGGAGACGCTCGCCGCCAGATCGTACGGCAGCACCTTGATCACGACCTGGCGCCCGAGCGTGTTGTCGGTGGCCACGAAGACGATCGACATGCCACCACCACCCAGCTCACGCTCGATGGTGTAGCTCGTGCCGAGAGCTCGTTGGAGGTCTTCGCGGATATCAGCCACTGACGTATGCTCGAGTTGACGCGCCGGCTAAGAATACCGAGCGTGATACTTTAGAGACAGCGTTCGCGCGGTAAGGGTTTCGTCCGTGACGCATACCGGACGCGACCTTCACATGGCGCACGGCACCTTTACATTTCGCTGCACTCGGCGCCCGACTTCGAGGACTACGGATGCAACACGTCGATCGTTACGTTCCCGCGAATAACAACGGTGGCTGGGGAGTCGCGACCGGCATCGTGCTACTCGCGCTCGCCTGCATCGCCACAGCCACGTACGTCCACAGGAAGACGTACAAGCATCCGACGGACGTCACCTGGCACGGGAAGGGCGAGAAGGCGCAGGGGGCGGTTCGTTAGGCGTAGAGCGTTGTGCGTTGAGCGTGCTTCGAAAGCGCTCCGCGCTCTACGCTTCGCGCTCTACGCTATTGCTCCCAGGCGAAGCCGCTCACGAGACGAACAAATCGCCGCGCCGCCAGATCGAGACGCATGATCGTTAGGCCTCCGCTACGGTCGCCAAGGCCGCGGGCGGCGAGATCATCGATGCCGTCGCCGTCGGCGTCGAAGACGTAGAGCGGATCGTGCGCATGGAAGCGCAAGTCGGTGAAGCGCATCGGCACGACCTTCCCCGTCGAGTCTAGCAGGGCCACGCGCTCGACCGCGAAGTCCATCTCCGGCGTCCGCTTGTTGGCGATGATGAGCGCGCGCCCAACACCGAAACAGCCGGGCACCGACCAGCTCTGAATCTTCACCGTGGCGAGCTGCCGCTCGTACGGGGGCTTCGCCGAATCCGTAAGAAAACGCACCAGTGAATCGCGCACGAAGATCGCGCGTGTCGCAAGATCCGTTGGAAGCGTGTCGTGTAGGCACGGAGCGTGCGGACCGACCGCTACGCTATCGGTGTGTGCGCCGGTCGTCGATCCGGCGGGGGTCACCGTCGTCGGCGTGGTGGTGACGTGCTGTGTTGTATCCGGCACCCGGACCGCACGTGCCGCCGCTGTGTCGAATCGCATCGCGGCCGCCGGCAACATGTCCTCCGCACGGGCCAGTGAATCGAGCAATTGTGAAATGCTGAGACGCGCGACGATGCGGCCGTGCCATGTGTCGTAGCCCGTAATCTTGGCCTGCTCGTCGATCCCGTAGGGAGCGCGTACTCGGAGCACCGTGCCGATAGGAAGAGGCGACAATCGCGTCACCGCCTCGAGATAACCGGCGCGACTCACTGAATCCGGCTTCAGGTTCAGATCGATGCGGCCGATGTCGACGAGCATGTGGCGGCCGCGGGAGGCAACCGGGAACCAGGCGCGGTCGCGCGGCACGAACACGAGTCCGTTGGCGATACTGTCGGCGACCGGCGAGAGTGGACGCTCCCCATGACGATGCATGCGGGGGCTAGCCTCGCAGCAACTCGTCCCGCTACCACCATTCTTCTGGTCCGTCTTCGTCGCCCCTTGCTGGCTCGAGCTCTGCTGCTTCAATGTCGCGCTATCGACGACGACAGCCAGCTGTGATGCGGCGGCGCTGTCCGCGTCTGCCGACCGCGTCGAGTCGATGCGGCGCAGCGTGTCGGCGCGGGCGCTATCGGTGGCGTGGAGAGTATCCGC
Organism: Gemmatimonadota bacterium; assembly: GCA_003222065.1. Lineage (GTDB taxonomy): Bacteria > Gemmatimonadota > Gemmatimonadetes > Gemmatimonadales > Gemmatimonadaceae > AG2. Next base: position 5,028 of record QHUV01000078.1, read on the forward strand.
GACGGAGAGGGTATCGCCTAGGCGATCGGTGCGCGCACCAGCAACGCAGGCGAGGGCAAGACAGAGGACCCCGATGAGCACGGGGCCAAGTACGAGTGAAGCGAGAGAACGCTGCGGCATGCCGATGAAACGGAGGAGAACGCGGATCGCATCCGTAGACGACGTTCGCCACTTCGCGCAACTCATAGGAAAACTCCGTGTCGAGGTCGCCTCGATACGCGGCAAGTACCGTCGTGTTTCGATGCAAATTGAGCAGGAAACGAATCGCCATACAACGGGGTTCTTGGCCTTAGCGCTGCGTTGAGCGCGTCGGCACGAAGGTCGCTGTTATGCAGGCGACAGAACGCGACCGGTCCATTCACGCGACGTGCTACTCAAACACGTTTCGGTGGGTATGTCGCGTGGCGCCAAGGGTCGCATGCACAGTGAGTAGAAGCACATGACGTGGCTCGAGTACAACGAAGCGCTGCAAGAGCTTCGGACGGATTCCGAAGTGGTGGTGGGGACGGGTGCGCAGGCCACCTGGCGAGTGCGCCGGGCGGACCTCATGCCGCGTCATTTCATCGTGTCGACGTCCGCTGACGGAGCGGCAATCCGTCCGTTTTCGAGCGACGCCGTTGTCACCGTGAACGGACGCCAGCTCGGCGCCGGCAACTCTAGGCTGACCGATGGCGACCTGATCGGCGCCGGCTCGGGAGAGTTTCGTTTCTGGGCAACGGTGCCTGGGGAGACCCGCAGTGTGGCGAAAGCGCCTGTCGCCGCGCATCTCCTCGACCTGCGCCGACATTCGGCGTTGTCGTTGCATCGTGTATCGACCGGCATCGGTCGCGATGACTCGAATGTGCTGGTCATCGACGACGACGCTGCCGCGAGCTTCCACGCGGAAGTTCGCCGTGAGGCGGGAGGACATGCGCTGCGCGCGTCCGATTCCGGCCCAGTTCGAGTGAACGGACGCGTCGTGTCAGCGCCCGTGATGCTCAATGAAGGGGACGAGATCGAGATCGCTACTCTGTGCCTGCGGTACACGCGTGAGGAGCTGCCCGAGGGTGTCGGTGCGGAGATGGCACAGCGCATAACGAGCTCGATCGGCGAGGAGATGGCGGCGGTCCAATCGCGCCGGGTCCGGTCGTCATCCGTGGAGGGCCTTTCGTCCGCGGTGACGGTGCGCGCGCCAATGCGCGCCGTGGCCTTCGTGAGCTCCGTGATCGCCGCGGTGGCGATCGCGACGCTGCTCTTGTTGCACCGAGGGCCGTAACCGCGGATTCTCGGCTGTAGGCAATAGGTGCTCGGACGTTCTGCGAGCACCTAGGGCACTACCACCCCTAGGACCTAGCACATCGTCCCTAGCAGACCCCTGGAAATCCGACTAATTTTGTCCGACATAGCAGCGGCCGCTCGGCGCGGGCGGTTCGCTGTGGCCTCAGACGGGGCCTGGGCGTTCGATGGTCGAACGCAAGTCACAGCAGGCGAATGACTTGAGGCTGATGATTCAGCCGATGTCGCCGGCCCTTCGCGCCACCCTGGAGCGCGCATGAGCTCTTCGATCGAATCACTCATCACGAAGGATTACGCCGCCGGCTTTGTCACGGATATCGAAGCGGATACCCTGCCGCCGGGATTGAGCGAGGAGATCGTTCGAACGATCTCCGCGAAAAAGGCGGAGCCCGAGTGGATGCTCGACTGGCGTCTCAAGGCGTTCCGGCGCTGGCAGTCCATGCCGGAACCGCATTGGCCGAACGTCAAATACTCGCCGATCGACTATCAGGGCATCAGCTACTACTCGGCGCCGAAGAAATCGAAGCCCTTAGGCAGTCTCGACGAAGTCGATCCCGAGATTCTGCGCACCTATGAGCGGTTAGGCATTCCGCTCAACGAGCAAAAGATGCTCGCCGGCGTCGCCGTCGATGCGATCTTCGACTCGGTGTCCGTCGGCACAACGATGAGAGAGGAGCTGGGGAAGCTCGGCATCATCTTCATGTCGCTCGGCGAGGCGCTGCGCGAGCATCCGGACCTGGTGCGCAAGTATCTCGGCTCGGTCGTGCCGTACAGCGACAACTTCTTCGCGGCGCTGAACAGCGCGGTGTTCTCGGACGGCTCGTTCGTGTACGTGCCGAAGGGCGTTCGCTGCCCCATGGAGTTGTCGACGTACTTCCGCATCAACGCCGCCGATACGGGACAGTTTGAGCGAACGCTGATCGTCGCGGATGAAGGTGCATATGTGAGCTATTTGGAGGGCTGCACGGCGCCGAAGCGGAGCACGAACCAGTTGCACGCCGCCGTCGTCGAGTTGGTGGCGCTCCCCGGGGCGACCGTCAAATACTCGACCGTGCAGAACTGGTACGCGGGAGACAAAGAGGGACGCGGCGGGATTTATAACTTCGTAACCAAGCGCGGTAAGGCATTCGCCAACGCGAAGATTTCCTGGACGCAGGTC